>JAHELS010000348.1 GCA_024644085.1 Rhodopirellula sp. | reverse complement strand
GCGCTGCGCGTCATCGAGCGTGAAATCGGTTCGCCCATGTATCCACAAGAAGGGAACGTCCATCAACTCGCCCGAGTCGAAAGCCACCGCCTCGGGCGCGGCCGAAATCGCAATGGGCACACGAGCCTCGATCAATGACGCCGCGTTGGGAAGCGATCGCCGCGCCTCCTGGCCCCCCGCGTCGAGTGCCAGCATCGCCAACTGGATCGCACCACGCGACGGATCGGGCGCTGAATCGCCCCCCAGCACGAACCGCTGTTCCAGTTTGTCTTTCAATTCGCGACCGGTCGCATAGGCAATCAAGTTTTCGCCAATTCGAATTGCTCCATCGACCTGCTTGCGCACTGCTGGCGATCCGCGATCACGATGGAACATCATTTCGCCGAGTTCCCATCGACACGACAAACTTTGCGGCACATAAAAAACGGCGGTGCGGCAACATGCCTGGACGCCGTAGACCCAGAACTCATTGCTGATCGATGTCGGATCGACATTGTGTTGGGCGAACCAGATCGGATGACTCGGCGGCAACCGCTCGAGTTTTGCGCCTTCGAACCAACTTGCACACAGCTGGCTCACACTCGATTCAAACGCGCTTGCATCGCCACAACCGTCACCGCCGTCGGCTTCGAACAGAATGCAACCACCCTGGTCGACGTACTGCTTCAATCGATCGGCCACATCCGTCGAAAAGCGGAGCGCCCGATGACCGCTGATCACCAACACCGGTGCCTGCAGCAAGTCCTCGAGTTTCGCACTCTGGCTATCGATCGTTTGCCACGTCAAATCACGCCCCCAATCGCGCTGGACATGACGCACCAATTGCCGCAGCGAATCGGGATGTTGATGCCACTGATCCGGCTCGTCGTATTTCAACCTTCCGACGACCACTTGCCGCTTTCCCTTGCTGAGGAACAACAGCGCGAACGAGGTCGCCACGTTCCGATTCTCCATCGGCCCCTTGCCTTCCCAGAACCCGACAAATTCATCCTGCAACTCGATCAAGCGTTCCGCACCCTCGCGATACCAGTCGTGTTCGCCTATGAACCTTCGTCCTGACAAACGGCCGACGCGTTCCAACGCGTACATGTAATAAAACAACGTCATTGAATCGCCACCGGGATTGACCTGCAGTGTGAAATTGCGAGCCAACCACGCCAACCCTTCTTCGACGGGGTCCTTGTCGCTCGGAGCCGCGCCGCAGCACTTCACCGAGTTGCCGGAGGCCCGTTGGCTCGATGCTCCCAGTCCCCCGCGCGCGATGATCACCGAAGCGATCCCCGCACATGTCATGCTCCCGGAAGTGCGGCGACCGCTGCCGTACGCCCATCCACCTTGTTGTTGTCGGTCGACCCAATAATCAAGTGCCCGCTGGAACACGACCGGGTCGACATCGATGCCTCGATCCTGGGCCGCACCGAGAGCGAGCAGTGCGAATTGCGCGTTGGACGGGTCACCGCTGCCACGGCCTCCACCGTAATCCCAGCTGCCAATGCGATTGGCCCGGGCACCGACGCCCTTTTGGTTTTCGATCAACCACTCGACGTTGCGACGAATGCGCGGCAAGTCACCCGCAGCACCGAGTTGACAATAGACCAACGTCTGCAACGCGACCGAATAGGTTTCCTTCGGTTCGAAGGAACGCAGGTATCGCATCGCGCGCACGACATCACGATCCTCCTTGGCAACGCCGGAGTTCAGAAGGGCCAATGTGCACAGCGCCGACAATCCGCATGATTGACCGCCAAACTCTTCCCACCCGCCACGCTCATTCTGAGCCTTGCGAAGATAGGCAATTCCGCGGTCGATTGACCGTTGCACCTTGGCTGCGTCAACGGCACCGTGGGCGTCGGGCGCCATCGGCGTCATCACGACGCAAACCGCAGCCAACACGGCAATCGACGTGGAAACGATTGAAAGCCTGCCCCCCTTACCCGCGAATCGGTCGCGCGGTCTAAGATAGCTGTATCGGCAAGCCGAACACCTGGCGAAAAACGCACGCGCGTGCGACATCGATTGCCTCCCCGCAAAGGAATGTTGCTTTTCAATCATGAGCGGTCCTCCTCCTCCTCCCCCCGCACCGAATCAGCCGCCGCCGCCGAGTCAGCCGGGCTCGAGCCAAACGGCCGCCGCCCAGGGGGCCCGCAATCTGGGTGATGTGCTGCGCGAGTTTGCCGAGCATCAACAAACGATGCGGTCGGAGCTGGCCAAAGTCATTGTCGGCCAGAGCGACACGATCGAGCAACTGCTCGCGGCCATCTTCACGCGCGGCCACTGTCTGCTCGAGGGGGTGCCGGGTCTGGCCAAGACGCTGATGGTCAGCACGTTGGCCGATATTCTCGACGTCTCCTTCAAACGAATCCAGTTTACTCCCGATTTGATGCCCTCGGACATCACGGGAACCCAGGTATTGGAAGAGGACGACTCGGGACGGCGGACTTTTCGCTTCGTCGAAGGCCCGATTTTTACCAATGTGCTGCTGGCCGACGAGATCAATCGCACGCCACCCAAAACCCAGGCCGCACTGCTCGAGGCGATGCAGGAACGCCAGGTCACCGTCGGGCGCGAGACGTTTCCCTTGCCCGTCCCTTTCTTCACGATCGCGACCCAGAACCCAATCGAACAGGAAGGCACCTACCCGCTGCCCGAAGCCCAACTCGACCGATTCATGTTCAACGTCATGATCGACTACCCGACGGCCGAAGAGGAAGAGCAGATTCTGACGACCACGACCCGCGGCGAAACCGCGACGGTCAACAAAGTCCTTTCCTCCCGTGCAATTCTGAACATACAGAAGCTCGTTGCCAGTATCGCCGTCAACCCGTACGTGATTCGATACGCCTCGCAATTGGTGCGGGCAACTCGGCCCAGGAACGAAACCGCGCCGGAGTACGTCCGCGAACTGGTTGATTGGGGCGCGGGACCAAGGGCCGGCCAGAATTTGATCGCCGGCGCGAAAGCGCTCGCCGCGATGGATGGCCGGTTCAGCATCGATCCCGACGATATCCGCCGCGTTGCGTTGCCCGTCTTGCGTCATCGCGTTGCCACCAATTTCCAGGCCCAGGCCGAAGGGATGGACACCGACGCAATCGTCAAAAGGTTGCTTGAAGACATCCCGGCTCCCGAGCCCGAAAAGTTAGCGAGAAACTAGGCCACAATTCATTTCACCCTCCTCGGGGCATTGGTGTCTGCGCAAGTCATCAACAACACATTTCACCCTCCTTCGGGAGGGTGAATTTTGTGATGCAAACTTGTGTAAACGTTCATGCCATCGGGAAGAGACGAAGATGACAGCCCTCCTTTCCCCTGAATCGTTACAGCAGATCAAGCGTCTCGATCTGCGCGCCCGAATGGTCGTGCGCGGATTTCTCCAGGGTTTGCACAACAGTCCCTTTCATGGGTTCTCGGTGCAATTCAGTGAACATCGGCGGTACAACCGTGGCGACGACCCGAAGCTGATCGATTGGCTCGTCTACGCGAAGACCGACAAGTACTTCGTCAAACGGTTCGAATCGGAAACGAACTTGACCGGTTATCTCGTCATGGATTTGTCGTCGTCGATGGGGTTCACCGAGCGGCAAACGATGACAAAGTTTGAATACTGCACCTGCCTGGCCGCGTCGCTGACCTATTTGATGACCATGCAACAGGATCCGGTGGGGTTGATCACGTTCGACGAAAAAATGCGCGCGCGATTACCGGCGCGAAGCCGTCGTGGGCACCTCGGCGACGTGATCGCCCAGCTTTCCAAGTTGCAGCCGACCGGAAAGACCGACTTGCCGGCATGTATCACGCAAGTCGCCACGATGTTGAAACAACACTCCCTGATCATGCTGTTCTCCGACTTGCTGCCGACCTCGAGTGATGGCGGGCCCGACGAAGTCATTTCCGCGTTGGCACGTCTGCGTCACGGTGGCAACGATGTCATCGTGTTTCATGTCCTGGATGAAGCAGAGGTCGACTTTCCTTACGATGGTCCCGTGCAATTCGAGGACAGTGAAAGCGGCGAAACAATTTCGGTCGATGCCACCGGATTCCGAGAAGACTACCTGCAACAACTCAATGAATTTCGCGATGCCTATCGCGAGGGCTGTAACAATTTGCGAGTCGATTACGTCCCTCTCGACACCAGCATGCCATTCGATAAGGCGCTGACCGAATACCTGATCCAACGCCAGAGCCGTTTTTAGCGCATCGCGACGCGTTGGAGCTCACGGCTTCGCCCCGAAACTTTCTTTACGATCCCCCGTTACCGGAGTTGCATCATGGACCAATCACTGCAATCGTTGCTTGAGCGGATGAACGAACTCGAAAATAAAAACCGCCGGCTGGCGCGGCAAAGCATTCACTTGAAGCGGCTGGTGGGTGTCTGCGTCGTCGGCGTTGCCCTGGCTGTATCGCTGGGAGCCACCAACGCGAATCACTCGGTGGTGCTCGAAGATCCCGGCACCGGCAAGCGAATCATTGACATGGTGACCACCCCGAGCGGCGCTGCGGGATTCCAGGTCTGGGACCGTAATGGCCGAAGACGGATTCTGCTTGGCACCAACGACGCCTTCCAACCTGGATTGACCATGTGGGACGAACAAGGCCGGCAACGGATTCTGATTGGGATCAACAACGAGAGCCAGGCGCACGTGACTCTCTGGGACGCAAATGGCGTTGTCAAAGCTCGCTGAGCATTCTCCCTCGAGCGCCTTGACGGGCAATTCCATCGATGACATTTCTCAATGCAACATTGATTTTCGGCATGGCGGCGATCGCCGTTCCGATCGTGTTGCACTTGATCGCCCGTCGCGAGCCTCGCAAGGTTGTCTTTCCATCCGTCCGATTTCTGACGCGGCGATTTGAATCCAACCGCAGCCGACTGCGCGTGCGGCGATGGTGGCTGTTGGCCCTGCGGATTGCGGCGATCGCCGCGC
>JAHELS010000347.1 GCA_024644085.1 Rhodopirellula sp. | reverse complement strand
AGAAAACGATTCGCAATCTTCCGTCGTCTCACGGAAGCTCGTCCGTGGGACTCGTGACGATGAAGACATCGAGCCATTTGGTTTGAGTGAACTCGCGCTGAGGGTGAGTCATGCATCATCGCAGTTTCCTTTTTGGTCCGGTCTGCGTTATTATGAAAACCGTGCTCGCGGGCGCGCAGACTAAGCGCTCCGGGGCAGTCGCGGCCGGTGGGCGATGGGTTTGCCGACTCCTGCTCACCGGCCCTTTGTTGTTTACGTCGATATTTTGTGTCGATGAACTCCGTTGGGGCTCATCGCTGACTTGGTTCGTGTCTTGCGGTTGACTTGGTGGTGCGTGGGCTAACGAACGTTGGCATAGCCGGACCGGCGTCCAGGACGTAAACCTCACCGGTGGCACCGCCGATAGCCAATTGGCGGCCGTCAGGACTCCAGTCGACGGAAGAGTACTGTTTTGGTTGCCCTGGTGGATGGAACGCAGCGAGCTGGTCACCACGGGTTGAGTCCCAGATTCGAACGGTCCCATCATTGGCACACGATGCGATCCGCGTACCATGAGGTGACCACGCTAATCCCTGAATGGCCGAGCCGTGACCAACGAGCGTCATATCTTGCTCGAGTGAAACGATGTTCCGAATATGGATTACGGCATCTTCGGTACCAACTGCCACCCTGGTCGACGTCGGATCCCATGCTAAGACGGGGTCGTCACTGTTCACGATCGCCGAAGCTGCCAGTGTTTGTTGACGCTGCACGTCGTAAATCTGAATGTATATGGTGCGGTTGACAACGTACGCGATCATGAGAGAGCGATCGTCCGGGCTCCATGCCAGCCTCACGGACCACAAGTCACCGGGGATTTCGAGACTATCCCTGGTGTGCATTGTTCCGGGTTCGCAAATCCGCACTTCATTGCCGGCTGCCACCGCAAGGAGGCCGGATTCATGACTCACGGCGATGTGGTCCAGTTGGTCGAATGCCTGGCGAGTATCATCGTAGACATTCCTCATGTTGGGGTCGGTGACGCCCAGTTCGTGGCGGCGACCATCTTTGTCGATGTAGAGAATAAACGTGCCGTCCGCCGACCAGTCGATGATGGGAAAACGTCCATGGCCGATTTCATCATGCACCGCGATAATTTGCGATGTCCGCACATCGTGTATGCGCAGCCTCGCCGTGGATTTGGACTTGTCCGGATCCCGTTGTGCCGAATGCTTGACGGCAATTCTTTCGCCGTCATCGCTCCAGCGCACAAAACTACTCAGGCTTCCGCTCTTTCGCTCGGGCGGTTCGAGCACATTCTGATATCCCTGTCTATTGGTAAGCCGGACCACTCGCAAGCCTCGTGCACCCGTGGCCGCAAGTAACTGGCCATCCGGACTGACGCACGCATACCACAAAGGTCCTCGGTCCACTTGCAGTGATCGAACTTGGTGCAGCTTTTCTAGATCCCAAAACCTAATGGTCTGGTCCACGCCATCACTGGCGAGCAGATTGTCGTCAACCCAACAGACATCGCGGACATCGTGGTGCGCAAAAACGGCTATCGGTGCGGCGACGCCTCGTTGGTAGACGGCAACTTTGTGGTTGTCCGTCGTGGCAAATCGCCTTCCATCCGCACACCACCGGATCATGCCCAAGCTCCCGTTCGAGACGCGATCGTAATCAAACCATGCCTCCGTCTTGAAATCCCAGACGGCCCTTTCGCCGAATCTCAACGTGGCCGCAAGCTGATCTCCATCGGGAGAAAAAGCGACGCATCTCAGATTGGAACACGTATCCGGATCGAGAATCACGTCAATGAGTTCGTGCCTACTGATGTCCCAGGTCTTTATTTGTCCAAACCAACTTCCCGTGGCCAAAACGTCCGCGGTTGGGGAGAGATCAACTCCAAACGTTTCGGTCATCTCCCCGGTTCCGGCATGTACTTGTTGATCAAACAGCGTCGCTCCCGTGTCCGCGTCCAACACGACGGCACGTCCGTGAGTGGTGGCAAAGGCCATGCGGTTCCCATTGGCAGACCAGGTGAAGCCTTTAATCTCAATCGCGGGCGTATCGGAAATCTCCGCGACGATCCGTAGTGGCAATCGGTTCCCTGGTTCCCAAATCTCAATCGCAGAGTCTTCGTCTGTCTTCTTGATAATGACCGCAATCTGGTTCATCCGGGGATCCCAGGCCGCTTGCCAAACGTGTGCTTCAGGCGTCACCGCGAATGGTCGCCTGAACTGTTCGTCGAGATAGTACCATTCCCACCCACGAAAATCGGGCGAGTTGGGTGTGGGCGTCGTGCTTCGAACGAGGTTTTCCAAGGAACCGTAATCGGCGTCTTCCCAGGCAGATGCCGCTTGTACCATTTGCGATGCGTACAGACGCCGTGCGGTCTCGTGCTGAATACGTCTTGACCTGATCGTAAATCCGAAGCTCACCGCGCTAATGGCGATCATTGCCATGGCAACAACCATTAAACCAAATACGAGCGCTCGGTTGCGTTGGGCGAATTTCTTCGCTTGATAAATGCGGCTCGCAGGTCGCGCGATGACTGGTTCGTGTCGCAAATGGCGTTCGATGTCATCAGCCAGCGCGCTGGCCGATTCATAGCGACGATCGCGATCCTTTTCGAGAGCTTTCATGACCAGCCAATCGAGTTCACCGCGAAGCAAGTCGCTAAGCTTGTGAGGAGCCGTGCCACGATGGGCTGAGATCGTCGTGGCCGCATCGCCCTTCAGCGTGTTGACCAGCATGCTGGGGCGTGTTGGTTCTTCATGGCGAATGATGCGCCGCATCTCGTCAAATCCTGATGACATCAACACGTCGCGATCAAATGGCGTACGGCCCGTCAAAAGTTCGTATAGCAGAACTCCCAAAGAGTAAACGTCGCTTCTCGTGTCAACGTTCAATACTCCCAACTCGGTCTGCTCGGGGCTCATATAGAGTGGCGTCCCAACAAGCTGCGAAAATTGCGTATAGACCGTGCTATCGGACAGTTTTTGATCCATCGCCTTGGCAACACCGAAATCAATTATCTTGGGGATCGCCTTGTCGTCAATTCTTGAAACGAGGATGTTTGACGGCTTGAGGTCGCGGTGAATAATTCCCTTTTGATGGGCATGATGAACTGCCCGGCAGACTTGCAAGAAGAGTTCGAGCCTCTCGCGCGTGGTTAGGCAACGTTCGTCACAATACTCGGTAACAGGCACACCTTGAATCAGCTCCATCACGAAGTAAGGCTGCCCTCTATCAGTCACGCCTCCGTCGAGGACCTTTGCAACATTAGGATGATTCATCATTGCCAGCGCCTGTCGTTCGATTTCGAAACGAGCAATGACGTCTTTACTGGCCATGCCGGGCTTAATGATCTTTAACGCCACCTTGCGTTTGACGGGCTCCTTTTGATCGGCGACGTATACGACTCCCATGCCTCCCTCGCCAATCTGTTCACGCAGTTTGTAGCGGCCGACTTGAGTGCCGATCTGTTCGCTGGGCGTCTCGCCAACGAGCTGCCCGGCTGGTTGGCCCATGAATCCCAGGTCATTCTCGTACGCTGCAAGTAGTTTTTCGATCCTCAGACGCATCGCTGGATCTGCTGCACAAGCTCCGTCGAGAAACGCCCGACGCTCGTCCGAAGGTCGCTCTAAGGCTGCGGAAAAAATGGTCTGCTCATTCATGACTCATGCCCTCGGGCCGTATCGGCCTGACAACAACAATGCGAAGTGCTCATACAAATTGCGCACTAATTCCACAAAAAATATCAGCAGCGGCTCGAAGATTCAGCCGTCGCGCCCGTCGGCAATGTCCGCTGCTAACCAGGCCTTGGCGTAACTCCAAACCTGGTTTGCCTTTCGGGGCGAGATCCCGAGGTGCTCCGCGGACGCTTCAATCGTGAATCCGGCGAAATACCGAAGCTTGACGAGACTGGCTGCCTGGGGGTTTACGGCTTCCAAGCTGTCCAGCGATTCATGCACCGTGATCAGTTCTTCGGCAGGAACAGGCAGCGAGATTCTTTCCGACGCGAGTTCTTGTCGAACGAGCCCACCTCCATGTTTTCCCGAATGTTTGCGCCGAGCGACATCTACCAGAATGCGACGCATCGCTTCGGAAGCCGCTGCGAAGAAATGCCCCCGAGAGTCCCAACTTTGGGCTTTCTGCGTGTTGACCAGACGCAGATAGGCGTCATGAACGAGGGCCGTCGCCTGCAGAGTTTGCCCCGGATTCTCTTGAGCCATTTTGGCAGCGGCGAGCTTGCGCAGCTCTTCATAGACCAGCGGCAACAGTTCCGCCGACGCCTGCTGGTCTCCGGCTGCAATCTTTGAGAGGATCTGGGTGACGTCAGACATGGGCTTAAGTATACCGGCCGATCCCGAGCCGAACCGCTAACTAATCTTGACGAGACGGTTACCTTTATTGACATGTGCGGCGCCATCATGCGCGACCGCTGCGACTTTGGCCGATTCGTAGCTGCACGAGGTTGCATCAACCGCTTGCAGTTCGAGAGACTGGCTATGCGCAGAGGTCGTTTTCCCCGCTGCAGATTCGGCCGAGGCCCAAGTCGCCGAGGACCAGGTGGCCCTGGGTGATTACTCACCCAGGGCTCCCACAGACCCGTACGTGCCCGCATTAGAGCATACGGTTCCTCTCATCATGGTTTCGCTGCGTGAGGAAGAAGCTTGGAACGAACTGCGCGTGCGGGAGCAAGTGGATATCGACGGAGCAAGGCACAGAATTTCTGCCAGTGCATCGAACGGATGTTGTTGCGACGGTTAAGCCACTTACGCCATCGATTCTCGACTTCCTGGCGAAACCGGTTCATTGCGTCCGAGTTTCCTGTCACTCCATAGTACGCATAGTGTCCACGTAGCTTCTGAGTGAGTTTGTGCTGCTGTTCTGCCAGCGACAGGTGGCGATTGTCGTGGCACCACCGATCGATGCTGCGCAC
>JAHELS010000105.1 GCA_024644085.1 Rhodopirellula sp. | reverse complement strand
ACCGGTTTGCAGATCTGCCCGCAGGCACCTACTCGATCGTCGAAACGCAGCCCGATGCGTTTCATGATGGAATCGACGTACTCGGGACGGTGGAGGGCAATGGATCGGGAATTCTCGGCAACGACCAATTCACTCAGGTCGAATTGGGACCATCCGAAGTGGGCACCGGATTTCATTTCGGCGAAGGCGGTCTGCGGTCGCCGCTGGTCAACCGGTTCCGCATCCTGTCGCGGCCGCGCACCAGCAGTCTGTACGGCGACGCACTGACCTCGGCGATGATCAATTCGAGCCAATCGTCCGCCAGCACCCAGACCAGTCTGTCGGCCGGCTCGGAGAGCACCGCGAACGCCGAAGGTGAGACTATCGCCAGCTCGGCGAGCGCTGAGGGAGAGTCTTCCCAAACCGATGCGATTGCAGACCAGTTGGTCCGCGTGCTCGCCCATCCACGACCAATCTCTTCGTCGTCGGCAACCGACGAAGCCCTCCGGCTCGAAGGCGAGTGGCAGGGGATCTTCTAGCAGGACCGCGCCAGGTTCGATATTAGCTCGAAGTTTCGTGAACGGACCGAACTCTGCGAGTTCCGTCATTGATTGGAGTGACGCCCGAACTCGCAGAGCTCGGTCCGGACTACGACTCGCCCTTGGCACCTGTTCGCGCAAGATTAAAAACGATTCAGCCGAGGGCGGGATCGGTCAATCCATTTTCCGCGAAGCCTTTGCTGCGCAGCAGACATGCGTCGCAGCGACCGCACGGCGTGCCCTCGTCGCCCGGATCGTAACACGAGAGTGTTTGTGAGTAGTCGACACCAAGGGCCAATCCGCGCTCGATGATTTGTGCCTTGGTCAAATCGATCAGGGGCGTGTGGATCTTCAGTTTGCGATCTTGTTCAACGCTCGCTTTGGTGGCAAGATTCGCCATTGCCTCAAACGCCGCGATGTACTCGGGCCGGCAATCGGGGTACCCACTGTAATCGAGCGCATTGACGCCGATAAAAATGTCACGCGAGGAGATCGTTTCCGCGAGCGCAAGGGCCAGTGACAGAAAAACTGTGTTTCGCGCCGGAACGTAGGTAACGGGAATTTTTTCGTCGATCGAATCGACCGAGTCGCTTTTGGGAACATCGATCGCAGCGTCGGTCAATGCCGAGCCGCCGAATTGGGCCAGGTCAATGTCGACGATTCGGTGCGAGAGTGTACCACTTGCGTCCGCGAGGCGCCGGGCCCGATCGAGTTCGTATTGATGTCGTTGCCCATAACGAAAACTGATCGCGTGCACCGCAAATCCCTCCTCCCGCGCAATCGCGAGGCAGGTTGCACTATCGAGGCCTCCGGACAACAGGACAACGGCGGGATTCATTGGCGGCGCGTTAGATCGATCAGTCTCGTTTCTTCCACAACTTGCGTCCGATGGACGGCGTGTAATTCGTCCAGTTTCCATCGGCGGCAACGTCCGCTTCGATCACGCTCGAATAGGACGCCAGTTTTGCGTCGAGGTTGTCGAGATGATGAAGCGCTACAGCTTCAAGCGTAACCGGCAACTTTGGGCTGCCGAATTCGAGCTGTCCGTGATGGCTTACGATCATGTGTTCAAGATGCAAACGCAGCTCACCGGGAAACCTTTCACCACTTTGCGACTCGAGCGACGCGATCTTATCGTCGAGCATCTGGATACCTATTACGATATGCCCGACCATTTGACCGCGATCGGTATAGGAAATCTCTCCATCACCGGAGAGTTCGTCCGTTTTTCCCAGGTCATGCAGCAGCGCCCCGAACATCAACAATTCTTGATCGAGCTGCGGGTAACGCGGAGCAACCAGGTTGACCAATTCCATCAGATCAACGGTGTGCTGCAGCAATCCGCCTGGATAGGCATGATGGTTCGTCACCGCCGCTGCGGCCAGCTTCAACCGCGCCATGAGATTCTCGTCTGCCAGGTAGCACTGCCCAAGCTGGCGCAGATGCACGTTCTTCAGCTCGCCGATCAAATCTGCCAATCGTGTCACCAGCAGGTCTGACTGGGCGGCGTCAAATCGCTCGAACTCCGAGGCGTCCACTTCGGAGGGATCCATTCGCTCGATCTTCGAGACGATGACCTGGAGAGCCCCATTGTGGACCTGTGTGCGACCGCAGCAGAAAATGTAATCGCCTCGATCAAAGGAATCGAAGATACGTTCGTCCGCGTTCCACAACATGCCGGCGATCACACCGGTGCGGTCGGCCAATCGAAGCAGAATGTACTTGCCACCCTGGCGATTGACACGAAGCTGCTTGTCGGCGGCGCGAAACGGCTGTTCGAGCTGTTGGGCGTCGGACAGTTCCGTGATAGGGATGCGATTCACGAGCGTCACTTTGCTTGGGGCAGGGCAGGGGATTGGCGGCGGAGGGCCCGATTCGACACAAGGATGGCCCCAAACAGCTCAAATTGGCAAGACGGGGTCCGCCCCTGCGTTGATCCTTCTTGTCCCAGCGTTTAGTTTTGACGAGTTCGCCGCGCGCTCAGCCATCATTTTCTTGTTTTGCCTGCATGAGTTCCGAACCATCCACCCACGAATTGCTCGACCCGCCCCAGCAAGCGGGCGAGATTGGCCGCTTGGGTCCATACCGGATCTTGAGTGTGCTGGGCAAAGGCGGAATGGGTGAGGTTTTCCGCGCCGAAGATGGGCGTTTGAAACGCAGCGTCGCACTCAAGTTGATGAAGAAGAAGATTGCGGCCACACCCAACAGCCGCAAGCGATTTGTTGAAGAGGCGCGCTCGATGGCGGCCGTGCATCATGACAACGTCGCTACCATTTTTGAAGTTGGCATTCATCGCGGCATGCCTTTCATGGCGATGGAGATGCTGCGAGGCAGCTCCCTCGACGAAACGATGAAAGGGAAGAAACGATTCACGTGGCAGCAGGTGCTGCGATTGGCCAAAGAGGTTTCGCGGGGGCTGGCTGCTGCCCACCACTGCGGCATCGTGCATCGCGATATCAAGCCTGCGAATATCTGGATCGAAGAGCAGGACGGCCGCGCCAAGATACTCGACTTTGGTCTGGCGATTGCCGGTGCAAACGTCGATCGCTTCGCCGCACGCGGTTCTGTCATCGGCAGCCCAGGTTATCTGGCGCCGGAGCAGGCACGCAATGAACCGGTTGACGATCGCACCGATCTGTACAGCCTTGGCGTCGTGATGTACCAGATGTGCAGCGGGCGACTGCCGCTGAGATCGAGCTCGATACCTGGCCAGCTCGTCGCAATCATTTGTCACAATCCACCGCCCCTGCACGAACAGAATCCGGACATTCCGCGGCCACTTTGCGACTTGATTCATCGCTTGATCGCAAAGGAGCAGCGACACCGCCCCAAATCGGCCAAGCAACTCGAAGCCCAGATCATGGAGGTGGAGTCACAATGTGTTTCCGAAAGCCAGGGCGCACTGCAAATCGTCACCGCAGATGCGGCGTCGCCGACCAGTGCGAGCGTCGAAAATCGTGGTCCATCGACGGAAAGCTCGAAATCAAAAGGGAACAAAAAAACCATCGTGCCCTGGGTGACATCGGCCGGATTACTGTTAGTCGTACTCGCGGCGGTTGCATGGTACGCCAAACCAAAGCGTGTGGCGCGCGCGCCGACGCCACGTGTCGTCGCGCCGCCCCCGCCCGAGGTCAGATCGGTCACCGCGCGATCGCTCGAGCCGCTCGAATTGTCTGTGACGACGGGTACCGATCAGCTCATGAGCGGTGAAGCGGCACGTTTCAAGATGCGGTTGGTCAACAACGCCTCGGACGGCGCAAGTGATCCGAAAACTGTCAATTCCGGACTGCGGGTCGTTGCTCAAATCGCGACGTTGCTGAAACAATCCGAGAATTCTCAGGTCCGACGTCCAACGTTTGCCAAGAAAATTTCAGCAACGCAGCTCCCTCCTCCCGGCCAGTCCAGGGAGATCGAGATTCAATTCCTGACCGGCGATTTGCCCCCTGAATCCTTTGACGTCGTTTTTGAATTACAAACACCATCGGGGCAAACCGTATCCTCGGCCACGAAACCGCTGAGCGTGTCAGAAAACCTTCGGCAAAGTGAGTTGCTGGGATTCAAGATGCTGAGGACCCACGGCGCTCGCGGCGCCGACACCTATGTTCGCAGTGGTTCCCAGGAAGGTTTCGGCGGGGCAAATGTGCTGCAGACACACTTCAAACGCGGAAAGGACGGACCACTCAAGGAACATATCTACCTCCGCTTTGACCTGTCCAAGAGTCCGGTGCCCCGTGAAGAGCTCGACCGCGCGGTGGTGTTATTGACGGTCGAAGGGGGAGGCAATGAATCCAACTGCACCATCAATGCCTATGGCATCGGGGACTCACTTGACGCGGATTGGATCGAAACCGATGCGGACCACCTTGCCTGGGAGACTTCACCCTGTCGTGATGGCGTGGGCGGGCAACGATACCTTGGACAGGTCACGATCGACAATTTCAAGGACAACTTGAAAAACAAACCTGATGCCGTCCGGATATTCAGCGAGGAGCTAGACGAGTTCATTCGATCATCCCCGAGCGATCTGATAACGATCGCATTGATTCGCGAGAATCAATCTGACAAGCCGTCGCGCTTCAAGTCCAAGGAAGGGAAACCGAGCGAAGCACCCGCCTTGGCGCTGCGCCGGCGGCCCCAGGGTTGACGTCCTTTTGCTGGAGTATCCCATTTTGGATTCCGCCGGTCTCACCGGGCCACTCCAGCGGTTAAACTGGCGGGAATGTCTGATGTCTCAACTTCTGATTCGCAACGCATCAACCTTGTGCGGTCATCACAGCCCTGGACCTCGGCCGAGAGTGCTGCGGGAATTGTGATGCGTTACCTCGTACCCACGAGGCGACAGCTCAAGGCGATTCTTGGCTCGAGCGCCCTTGCCGACGACGCGTTGAAGTTACTGCTCATGCATTTGGTCAATGTTGGATTCGGCGATCACAAGCGAGGACGTCTGCGCGACTTTCTGGTGCGCGGAGTTCGATCTGCCGCAAAGTCGTGTGTGCAAGAGTTACCCGAAGAGGAGCGTCCGGAGCTGAACCTTGATAATGTGACGTTGGAATCGAAGGAGTGGATTGGTTTTTGGCGTGACGGGTTGCTCGAGCGGGCGTGGCGTTCACTCGAGCGGCACGAACATTCCAATCCGGATTCGGCTGTGTTTTCAGTACTGCATAGCGCGACGACGAATCCTCAAGCAAATGCGGCGATGCTAGTGGTGCAAATCGCATCCGATTCCGGTGTACAGATCGACGAAGAAAACGTTCAAAGAATATTGCCGGTCGCCCGGGCCATGTTTGCCCAATTTGTCGCCGATGAAGTCGCCGAAACCTTGGAAAAACCGACACGCAAGGACGTCCAGCGAGAGATCGGTCTGCTCGGCTTGGGAAAGGCATTTCAGGGGATTCACGTGGCTTCGGAAGCTTAATGACGCTGAAATCGAGCCAAACCGATCGGCCGACCACGTTGAGTTCCCCCCGCCAGCGTTTATTTTCAATGGGCCCAATGGGCCCGATCGCCGTGGTACTGGAAACCGCAGCGGAGCGAGACGACAATGACGATGTGGTTGATAATCCACATCGCGCTGTAACGGTCCACCGCGACATCCACCTCGCGCGATCCCACCTCAGAGCCAGCGGCGCCGACGGCGCCCACGGAGATCTCCGCAACATGCGACACCTGGTATCCAGCCTCGCTTGGCTTTTTCTGTTTGCGCTGTGCGCTTTGGCGATCCCCACCGAGATCGCTCGCGGTCAAGAACCCACTGCGGGAGGAACGCGCGACCAGGCTCTCGCCGCGAATGAAGAAACGAAGGCCGAAACCGAAGTCCCGGCCCAAAAGGATGTCGTCACGCCTCTCGACGAGTGGGGACGGTTGGTGCGTTTCGAGCGTGACATCGCGCCGATCTTCCGCAAGCACTGCCTGGACTGTCACGGTCCGGAGGAAGCAAAGAACGATTTTCGAATCGATGACCCCGACACGTTGATGGACTACATCGAACCCGAGGATGTCGAGGGTAGCAGCATGTATGTCGACTATTTGACGGTCGACGACGAAGACATGCTGATGCCGCCCAAGACCCGGGGCGGACCGTTGAACTCGGCGGAACTTGCGCTGATTCGAGTCTGGATCGAAGAAGGGGCGGAGTGGCCCGATAGTTTTTCGTTCGCCGACGCCGAATCTGATCCCGCAAATCCCCCGGCCGCTCCCGAGTCGTCGGCCAGCGGTGGCCCCAAGCCGTTGTCTCAACGGGTTTGGGCTGCGCAAGGGTTCCTGCACCCGGCGACGGTCCATTTTCCGATCGCCTTATTGGTGTTCGGCGCCGGCTTTGTCGTGCTGGGATGGAAGTGGCCCGCGGTCGGCACGCAGATTCCTCTTGCATGCCTGTTACTCGGATCTTTATCGGCAATCGCATCGACCGTGATGGGTTGGGCGTTCGCGCCCGAGCAAGGTTACGGCAGCGGTTGGGACTTGCTGGATTGGAATCGCGAAATCGACGTGCACCGGTGGAGCGGATTGATCGTCACTGTCGTCTCGACCCTGTTTGCCCTGGTCGCGCTGATCGCGCTTTGGAAAGACAGTGAATCGTTGACAAAGCTGTGGAAGATCGGCTTGCTACTTTGCGCGGGGATGGTCGGTGCGGTCGGCCACCAGGGAGGCGAGATGAGCTATGGCGAGGATTTTTATCCTCGTGCCTATCGTGTGCTGACCGGACAAAACGAAGCGCCGCCCGCGACCGAATCGCCGGCTTCGGAAGCTTCGACGACCGAGCCGCCCGCCGAAGTGCCCCCGGTTGAGGCGACCGCGGACGTCAGCACCTGAATTGACGTCGCATCAAGCGGTCGACTCTGCGCGCCTTCAGACGTTCCGGATCGCGCGGGAAGGTCCCACGTCGTCACTCGATTTGATGTTGCCGGCGAACATCACGGGGGTCTCGATGCCTGCGTGAATCCGATTGGTTGACGCTGACCCGATGATTTGCCGCATCCTGGCCTGGCTCACGGCACGAGAGCATGCTTCAACTGGACCATGCCACAAAAGCATCGAAATATGAAATTCGGTTGAAAGTCGCACTCCTAGGGATTTGGTCCTTACCCGAGTATCCTTCCCTCACGAGAATCGTATTTTGATTGGCCGGCGTGCCATTCGCCATCGTTTCGATGGTCGCATTGCCGCGCCGCCCCGACTTACCCGTCTTGATCCCTCATCCGATGAACCGTTGATGTCAAAGTCCACTTCCACCAAGGCCCGTCCAACCGAGAAAGCTCTCCCGGAGGATCGGTTTATCAACCGCGAGTTGAGTTGGCTTGAATTCAACCAGCGAGTCCTCGACCAGGCAGCCGATACGTCACTGCCGCTGTTGGAACGGGTCAAGTTCCTAGCCATCACCGGCTCGAACCTTGACGAGTTCATGATGGTTCGAGTCGGCGGATTGCAATTGCAGTATCAGCAGAATTCAATGGTCCGGGACCCATCCGGATTGTCGGTCGCCGAACAGCTTCAGGCCGTCGTTCGAGGTTGCAGTGACATGGTGGCGCGCCAATACAGGGTGCTTCGGGAATCGCTCGAGCCGCGTTTGATTGAGGCGGCAATCACGCGTGTCGATCTGGCGGATTGCAACGATCGATGCCGGGAGGCGGCTGAAGATCGATTGCACAACGACGTGCTTGCCGTGTTGTCGCCGCAGGCGGTATTCGCAGAACGGCCATTTCCGTTGCTGCAGGGGCTGGGAATCCATCTCTGCGCGCGTCTGAAACCGCTGCACGAATCGGACCCGGGATCGGCTGCAAACCTGCCGGCCGCTGGTGACCCGGCCGCTGGAGACCACGACGAGTGGGACTTCGCAATCGTTCCGCTAGGACGTTCGCTGCCTCGTTTGTTGCCCATGCCGGCGGATCGGGGCCACGCCTACTTGTTGTTGGAAGAACTCGTCCGTCACTACATCGACGAATTCTTTCCGGGCCGTGAGGTGGTCGAGTGCATCGCCTTTCGCATCACGCGCAATGCGGACGTAGAACTCCGGGAAGACGCTGCCGCCGACTTGATGGTCGGCATGGAAGAGGTCCTGGAAAGCCGCCGCCAGTCTCGCGCGGTGCGGCTCGAATACAGCGCCGGGGCAAGTGACCCAATGCTCGTGTTTCTGTCGGAAAACATGCGGCTGAAAAGCCGGAGCCTGTTTCCGATCGAAGGTCCGCTCGACCTCACCTATCTGTTCGCACTGCATGGTCTCGAGGGCTACGATTCGCTACGTGATCCCCCTTGGCCGCCGCAGAGCACGCCGGGGATTGATCCCGCCGAATCGATGTTTACAACGATCGCCGGGGGCGACCTGTTGATGGTCCACCCGTACGAGCGATTTGACCCCGTCGTGCGTTTGATCGAAGAGGCTGCGGCCGACGCGGACGTCTTGGCGATCAAACAGGTGCTGTACCGAACCAGCCGGAAGAGCCCAATCGTTGCTGCCTTGATGCGGGCCGCAGAACATGGCAAGTACGTATCGGTGATCGTCGAGCTCAAGGCGCGTTTCGACGAAGCCCGCAACATCGAGTGGGCGAGGGAGATGGAGCAAGCGGGCGTTCAAGTGATCTACGGAATTCGTGGCCTGAAGACACATGCGAAAGTATGCGTCATTGTCCGCCGCGAGCCTCAAGGCATCGTCCGCTACCTCCACTTTGGAACAGGCAACTACAACGAGGTCACCGCAAACCTCTACAGCGACGTCTCGCTGCTAACCTGCAACGAAGCGCTCGGATCGGATGCCACCAAGTTCTTCAATGGTGTGACCGGGGCTAGCCAGCCACAGCAATTGCTGCACCTCGCTGCGGCGCCCACGACGCTGCGTAACCGGATCATCGGTCTGATTGAGGCCGAAACCCAGCGTTGTCGGGAAGGTCAAAAGGCGGAGATCGTTGCGAAGCTCAATGCGCTGGTCGATACCAGCGTCATCGATGCGCTTTATCGAGCCAGCCAGGCCGGCGTCAAAGTAAAACTGAACATTCGGGGAACCTGTTGTCTCAAACCAGGCGTCGAAGGTCTAAGTGAGTCGATCCGGGTGGTTTCGATCGTGGATCGTTTTCTCGAGCACGCCCGAATCATCTATTTTCGCCACGGTGGTAATAACGAACTGTTCATCAGCAGCGCCGATTGGATGCCGAGAAACCTGAATCGACGTGTCGAGTTGCTGATTCCCGTCGACGACCAGGACTGTCGAAAAAAACTTCTCGATACACTCCGGGCCTACTTCAAGGACACAACCAATACCTGGGAAATGCAGTCCGGTGGCGACTACCGGCGGATCGAACCCGGTTCCGATCCGGTCCGCGCGCAAAAGCGGCTCTATGACCGCGCCTGTAAGGCGATGCAAGAGGTCGCCAACAGTCGGCAAACAACATTCGAAGCGCATCTGCCTCGCGACAAGTAAAACACCCCGCTGCTACAGAATTTCGCTGGGGCGATAGCCGGCGGCATCGGGGTATCTCCGGATGACCTCCTCGATCTTCGCGACGACATTCCGCACTTGGGCGGGCGCGTTGCCGATAAACTGGTCCGGATCCCCGACCGCCGCCTGTAAGTCGTTTTCGTCCAGCGGGATTCGTTCGTCCCCGGACAATCGCTCGATCAGATCATTGGTGTCCGAACCGCTTTCGCGCATCGCCAACGCGGCGGCCACCGCATGTTCCTTGATCGCCTCGTGCGCGGTTTCGCGCCCCACTCCCGCCTTGATCGCCGCGACAAGAATCTTGGTCGTCGCGAGAAACGGCAAGTAACGTCGCAGCTCGCGATCAATGACAGCCGGATAAGCGCCGAAGTCATCAAGAACCGTCAAAAACGTTTCCAATTGTCCGTCAATGGCGAGAAACGCGTCAGGCAGCGCAACGCGACGGACCACGCTGCAACTGACATCCCCCTCGTTCCACTGGTCTCCCACCAATCCACCGACCATTGTCAGGTAGCCCCGCAAGATGACACTGAATCCTCCGATCCGTTCGGATGACCGCGCATTCATCTTGTGCGGCATCGCCGAGGATCCAACTTGCCCGGGCTGAAACCCTTCGGTCGCCAATTCGGCACCAGCCATCAACCGAAGCGTGCGTGAAAAATTAGCCGGCGCCGAGGACATCTGCACGAGTGAGGAAACAACGTCAAAGTCGAGCGAGCGTGGATAGACCTGGCCGACCGAATCAAAATACGATTCGAACCCGAGCATCTCGGCCACGCGACGATCCAGCACATCGAGTTTGTGCGTATCGCCTTCGAACAGATCAAGCATGTCCTGCTGTGTCCCAACCGGGCCTTTGACGCCACGCAACGGCATCCGCGCAAGCAGGTCCTCGATCCGCCCGAATGCGACCAGCAACTCTTCACCCACGGTGGCGAATCTCTTTCCAATCGTAGTGACTTGCGCAGGAACGTTATGGCTGCGCCCGGTGACCGCCAACTCGCAATACTCAGCTGCCCGCTGAGCAATCACCGCGAGCGCCGCGGTTGCTCGATCACGAACGAGCACCAGGGCCGAACGGATCTGCAACTGCTCGACGTTTTCGGTCAGGTCCCGCGAAGTCATTCCTTTATGGACATGCTCGTGTCCGGCGAGCGCGTTGAACTCTTCGATCCGTGCTTTGACATCATGCTTTGTCACGCGTTCACGACGATCGATTGATTCGAGATCGACGGTCTCGACGACGCGGTGATATGCATCAATCGCTTGATCCGGAATATCGATCCCCAAGTCGCGCTGGGCTTCCATCACGGTGACCCAGAATTGACGTTCCAGCACGACTTTTCCGGAGGGTGCCCAGAGCTGCACCATTGCATTGCTGGCGTAGCGGGCCGCGAGCACATTCGGGAAATCGACCGGCACGACATGACTCCTTCGAGAGTTGGCAGGAAAAAGCGTGATCAGTTCACAACCAAACAATCACCGCACCGGATCACCGCAATGGGTTGGACCGGATCACCGCAATGGGTTGGACCGGATCACCGCAGTGGGTTGGACCGGATCACCGCAGAGACCGGGAGCAATCGAAAAAATCGACGTCGCGGGCGTTCGCTGGCCTACGTTGTAGGCGCTGGAGATCAAGACTCAAAGTAGCGAAGGGTTGAGCCGACGATGGCCGGGGCTGGGGCACGATCGTGCATCGGATGGGCAGCGACGGAGGAAAAAGAACGGTTTCCCTGGAAAATAGGCATCAAATTGTCGGCACATGGCTCCCAGAGGCGCAACACATGAACCCTAAGATCTTATCTGACAGGCACTTCGGGTGATTCACTGCAATTCAAAATGTGGCTAAACGGCGTTTCGGCGATAAAACGAGTTCGATAACATACGGGCTGATCGGGGTGCCGCAATTGCCCACCGCAACCATATTTATCCAACTTACGGAATTTGCATGAAACTCCATTATGGTGTTTGTCCGGTCAACCGTCTGGGCAAAGGCATTGATGTCGCGTTCCATCTCGCCTTGATAGCGGCAATTTTTGTCGCCGTGCCTTCATACTCCAGTGCCCAGGAGGCTGACGTACCTCCGCTGGCACCCAAGGAGGCGGCCAATTACACGCCGGCCATCCAGTTGCTTCCCGACACGGTTGCGGGCCTTGTTCGCGTTCCGAACCTTCCCCGTCTGCGTGCGGCATGGAAAGAGACCAATCTGGGCAAATTGGTCGAAGAAGAATCGATGAAGCCGTTCATCGAGGCGCAGCGGGCTCGCACGAAGAACTACTTCGAATCGATCGGGAACAAGATTGGAATTCGCGCTGAAGATTTGTACGACCTTTCCTCTGGTGAAGTGGTCTTGTCATGGCTGCCATTTGAGAAGGACAAGCGACGACCGTTTGCAATTTGCGCGATCGCGGACGTTCGCGGCAAGAAAGTTCAAACGGAGCAGGCCGTTGCAACCATTGACAAGGACTTGAAGGCGGGTGGCTGGGTGCGCCAAGACGTGATGCACCGCGAACAGTTGATCCGTGTCTACAACACAAAACCCAAGCCCGGCCAATTGAAGGTCGAGCAGATCGCGATCACCTACAACGATGATCGAGTCATTGCGGCCGACCGTGATTCGGTCGTCACAGATTTGCTTGATGCAGTCGCAGGAGATCCGAAGGGCAATGCGATCGATACGCTCGATGATTTCAAAACGGTGTTGACTCGATCGGGCCAATCGATGCGTGCCCCGATCAAGGAGGGCGGCGGGACGGTTGCTGCCGAATGGTTCATCCAGCCGTTCAAGATGGGACGGATCATTCGGGAATCGCTCGACGTCGACCGGGGGAACCAGGTCGACGTCATCAAGTTGCTGGAAAACCAGGGTTTCGATGCGATCAAAGCAGCGGGCGGTATTTTCGCTGTCGCGGGTCAGAAGTACGATCTGCTGCATCGCGGCTTCATTCTTGCGCCACCCACGACCAAGCAACCCAGCCGGTACGAAAAGGCGGCCCGAATCCTTCAGTTTGTAAACCATCCGTACGCCGAGATTCCCTTATGGGTGCATGAAGACACGGCAAGTTTCAATCGGGTGCATCTGCGAATCGAAGAGGCCTTTTGGGCCTCGGAAACGTTGATCAACGAGGCTTTCGGCGACGAAATTTTTCGTGACATCATCGAAGGCATTCGCGACGACGAGGATGGCCCGCAGATTGACATCGAAAAGAACGTGCTACCCAACCTGGACGACGAAATCATTCTGCTTACCGACAACACGGTTCCGACCGCTCTGAATTCAGAACGGATGCTTGTTGCCATCCGTGTGCGTGATGCTGAAGCGATCAAACTTGCGATTCGCAAAGCGATGGAAGTCGAGCCGGACGCGAGCAAGATGGATGTACTTCCGGACGTGGAAATATGGCGTGTCCAACGTGGTGAAAGCGAAGAGGATTTCGACCCCGAGTTGTTCGGAGATCTGGATCTCGACTTCGCGGAGGAGGAAACCGAAAAATCCGCGCCGCTTCTCGATCACTGGGCCATCGCCGTGGTCGACAAAGGACCTGGTTCTGATGCGGGGTACTTGATGTTTTCCAGCCACCCCGACCTGTTGGTTCTTTCCGCGACGCGTATTCAACAGGGTGCCGAGGCCGGTATGGGGTCCGCTCCGTCGATCCAATCGATTGTCGAGTCGCTTAAAAGTCTCGGTTGCAATGAGCCGGCATTTGATCGGGTTGTCCGGCTGAAATTGTCGCTAAGGACCAAGTACGAATTGTTACGCGAGGGGAAATTAAAGGAAAGCGACTCGATCATGGCCGCAATCTATCGCCGCTCGTTCGAGGATGAGGACGGCGGACAGTCCGATCCTCTCAACGCTGCCAAGTTGCCGCCGCTGGAGGAAGTCGAAAAGTACTTCAACGACGGCGGGAGTTACTTTGAGACGACCGAGGATGGCTGGGCACTTACAGGTTTCCTATTGAAGTAAAGCGGCGATCGCGCGGGCGGTGTCATCCGGCCAGCGCCTGCTTCAATGCGTCGCGCACCACCGGCAACACGCGCTCCTTGACTTCCTCGAGCGTCCCTTCGACGAAAGCGCCGGCGGCCGCTTTGTGACCACCGCCCCCAAACTGGCAGGCAATTTCGTTGCAATTCAGGTCGCACCGGCTGCGGAAACTCAGCTTGAATCCTCCCCGGATCTGGCCCACGAAGATGACCGCGGCCTGGGTACCTTCCACGGCAAGGGTCAGATTGATTGCGTCCTCGGTATCACTCGGCTCAGCTCCGACGCTTTCAAAGTCTTCTGGTTTGACATACGTGTGGACCAGCGCTCCGTCCAGTTCGGCCTCGGTACGCGAGAGAATCAGTCCTCGTAATCGCAACCGCCCCAAAGTGTCTCGCTCGTAGAGATCACCGTACACCTCACTCGGCACCACGCCGGCGTCAATCAATCGGGCGACGATGCGATACGTCTCGGCTGTGACACTTCCGAAGCGGAACCAGCCGGTGTCAGTCGCAATCGCGGCAAACAGAGGTACCGAGATCGTCCGTGTCAACGGAACATCCAGGGCGTCGGCCGCCTGGACAACAAGATGGCCTGTCGCCTCGGATTGGTAATCCTTGTACATCGTAGCGCCGAGATCATCCTCGCCGACATGGTGATCCAGCACGATCTTGTCCGCCCGCGAGGCGCGGATTACGTCACCCATGTCGCCGAGCTGTGCCCAGGCGCTCGTGTCAAGGACCATGATGCAATCGGCCGAGATGTCTTCGGCCTGGACGTCGTCCCCGAGCACTTCGATATTGCTGGCCGGATCGAGAAACTGCAGCGCCGTCGGAGTCCTGTGGGCATTGATGATACGAACCTTCTTGCCAACGCTGCGCAGGACCTCGGCCATTCCCAATTCGCTGCCCAACGCGTCACAGTCAGGCCGAATGTGGCTGACCAGGACGAACGAATCGTAATGGCTGATTTGCTCGGTAAAGGCTTTCCAGTTGACGCTCATGACATGAATTCCTGTGATGGCATTTCCGCGAATTAACAACGGCGGGCTAGCCTGGAGCGGATGGTTGCAATGTCCGTCTCGAGCTGTGCGATCAGACGCTCAACCGAGTCGAACCGGGCAATGTCACGAACGCGGGTCAGGACGTCAACCGTCAACGTTTTCTCGTACAGGTCGCCGTCGAAGTCGAGAAGGTGAATTTCAACTTTCACCTCGCCGTCACGCTCGAATGTTGGGTTGGGACCAATGTGGATCGCCGCGATGTGCACTTGGTCGCCAAGTTGGACCTGGCCGCCGTAGACGCCGGGAGCGGGGATCACAACCTCGATATCTACAAGGTTCGCCGTCGGAAATCCAATTTCACGCCCTCTCCTTGATCCGGACCCAACACGCCCGATGATCTGGTGGGGTGTTCCCAGCAGCCGTGCCGCTTGTTGGACGTCTCCCGCTTGGACCAAAGATCGCACGCGTGTACTGCTGATCATCCCGCCATCTTTCGTGGTTGGGTCAACAATGTGCAAATCAATTCGGTTTTTCTGACAAAGTTCCCGCAGAACGTTGACGTCGCCGCCACGGTCACGTCCGAAAAAGAAATTTGGACCTTCGACCATCGCGACGGCATTGATCTGATCAATCACCAACGCCTGGAAGAATTCCCTCGCCGTCATCTGCAACAGCGCGTGGGTCGTCCGGCACACCACCATCACATCGATCCCGAGGCGGTCCATGCGCTCGGCACGCTGGGGTATCGTCGTGAGCCTGGTGGGCGCGCAGTCGGGCCGAAGCAACGACGCCGGGTGCGGATCGAGAACGATCGCGGCCGAAGGTACCAATCGTTCCCGTGCGATTGCGCGAACTTCGCCGAGAAGCGCCGCGTGGCCGCGATGGACACCGTCGAAGTTTCCGATCGTGACCACACCACCGCGCGCGGGGATTCCCGCCGTCAATGACGACTCAACGCTGTCGAGGCGGACAATTTCAGTCACGAGCGGGCGAGCAACCGTAAAACCGAGCGGGGCAGGGCGGGGGAGTGGTCCGATTATGCCCTAGTTCTGCAAACCTTCGTAGGAGGTCAATCTCGTGCCGAGCCGATACCTATGGCTCGACCGCCTCTTTCACCGCCTGCGGCAACGCCTCGAGAATATCCGCTGCAGTCATGCCGGGCTGGCCGCGCTGGTGTGACGCCAGGTCGCCAGAACGGCCATGCACCCAGACGCCCAAGCAAGCCGCCTCCCAAGGTGAAAGCCGTTGGCCGAGCATCGAGCTGATCACACCGGTCAGCACATCGCCGCTTCCGGCGGTCGCCATCCCCGGGTTGCCCGTGTCATTGGTCCAGGCACGATCGCAATCGACGACAACCGTCGGTCCACCCTTCACAACCACCACGATGCCTGTTTGTCGCGCCAGCGACTTCGCGGCCGCAATCTGGCCGTCGCGATCCTCGACCGCCGCGCTGGTGATTCTCGCCAATTCGCCCGGATGCGGTGTCAGAACGATCGGTCCAAGATCAGCACGGGATTTCCAATCCATCATCGCAAGTGCGTTGATCGCGTCCGCATCCAACACGCGCGGGCGATCCGTTTCATTCATCAGTCGTTCGACCATTCGGATCGAACCGGGATTGGTCGTCATGCCGGGCCCGCATCCGATTGCTCCAGTCCCCCTCAATTGCGATGCCAACTCCGGTGCGGCATCGAGGGAAAAACGCCCCCCACCATCGTCCGCCAACGGGACGGTCATCACGCAAGGGTGAAACGAAGCAACCGTCTCGAGACAACGGTCCGGCACCGCCGCCGAAACCAATCCCGAGCCGGTGCGCAGCGCGGCCATGGCCGAGAGCGCGATCGAACCGCACATTCCGCGCGAACCGCCAACCAGCAGCACGCGACCGAAATCGCCTTTGTGCGCATCGGTTTGACGAATGGGCAATCGAAACGGCGGTTGCGAAGTCATCCGCTGACACCTTCGGGTTGCATCATCTTGGATTGGGTCGCCTTGCGAAGTTGACGAACGATCATGCCAGCCAGGTAGCCCCCTTTGAATCCGGCATCGATGTTGACAACCGCAACACTCGCTGCACACGTGCTGAGCATTCCCATCAGCGGAGTCAGCCCACCGAGCGATGCGCCGTAACCGATGCTCGTTGGCACCGCAAAAATTGGCGAGGCAAGGTGTCCACCGACAACCGCGGGCAAAGCGCCTTCCATGCCCGCCACGACGACAACAGCCGCAGCCAAACGCAACGCGGGCACCGCCGCCGCCAATCGCTGTGGTCCGGCCACACCGATGTCATCAAAGCGTTGTAAGGGGATTCCCATCCAGTGGAGCGTTTCGATTGCCTCCTCGGCAACGGGCGCGTCGGTGCTGCCGGCCGTGACCACCGCGGCGTGCAACGTTTGCTCGGCTTGAATTGGCGTCAATGGCTCGGGGGCGGGATCATTCGTCGTTGCGACGCGCAGCGTGCGAGCGATGGAATTGTGGAATGAAAATGGAAAAGATTGCTGAACTCGCGACGCCGTTTCGCTGTCGATTCGGGTAACCAATGCGGACTGCCCAGCGTCGAGCTGGGTCTGAACGATCCGCGCCACGAGATCCGCAGGCTTTCCCGCGCCGTAAATGACTTCACCGAAACCGCATCGCGATTGCCGTCCCAGATCGACGGTGGCCCCGACGACCTCGGCCATCTGGTCGATCGCTGGTGAAGCCGGGCTGTTCTCGGTTGCCCGAATGTGCCGCAGAAGCTCGTCGTACGAGGATTCTCCGCGGACCACTTTCGACATCAGATCAAGCAGGACAGGGGAGGGAGTTGGCATGGTAGGGTTGCAGTCGAAAGGAATCAGATTTCAAATCAGGTCGACAGTGTTGCGAGTTTCATTCATCCCGCGGATACCATCCTAATGAAAAGTTGCGTTCTGGCTTACTCCGGCGGCCTCGACACGTCCGTGATCCTCGGCTGGCTTCAAGACCAGGGTTACGAAGTCCATGCAGTTTACGTTGATCTCGGTCAGCCCTGTGAAGACCGAGAGGCAATCATGCAAAAGGCACGCGATTGCGGGGCCGTCTCGGCGCGATTGATCGACGCGCGGGAAGAACTTTGCCGCGATTTTGCATTCCCTGTTTTAGCATGGCAGGCCAAGTATGAACAAATCTACCTGCTGGGGACCTCCATCGCCCGGCCGTTGATCAGCAAGGTTTGTCTGCAGATCGCGCGCGAGGTCGGGGCAACCGCGTACGCGCACGGGGCAACCGGCAAGGGGAACGATCAGTGCCGATTCCAGCTTGCAGCCGAGGCGCTTGATCCGAACGTAGAAATCATCGCCCCCTGGCGCATCAAAGAATTTCGGGATGCGTTTCCGGGACGGACGGAATTGATCGCTTACTGCGAGAACAAGAATATTCCCGTCAAAGCCTCGACGGCCAAGCCGTACAGCAGCGACGAGAACGTGCTTCACATCAGCTATGAAGCGGGCAATCTGGAAGAACTCGACGTCAACGGCGTCGAACTGGTCGATTTCGGAATGGGCGTCAGCCCGCAGGAAGCACCCGATAAAGAAGAACCCGTCAGCATCGGATTCGAATCAGGCGTGCCTGTCACGCTCAACGGCGCGCCGGTCACAGCATTGGAAATGGTCGAGCGTTTGAACCAACTCGCCGGACGCCACGGTATCGGTCGCATCGACATGATCGAGAACCGGTTCGTCGGAATGAAGAGCCGCGGCGTCTACGAGTCGCCCGGAATGACCGTTCTCTACGACGCGCTGATGTATGTCGAGCAATTGACGATGGACCGCGACCTGGTTCACCTGCGAGATCGCATGGCGCCGGAAGTCGCGGAAATGGTGTACTACGGTTTTTGGTACACACCAAAAATGGACGCGCTGATGGCATTCATCCAACAGGCACAAAAACCGGTTACCGGCGAAGTGACGCTCAAGCTCTATAAGGGCAATATCATCGTCGATTCGCGGAACAGCCCCAATAGCCTATACGATGCGGAAATAGCAACCATGGAAGGTGGCGGATCGTACAACCAGGATGACGCCGAAGGCTTCCTGCGGATCCACGGCTTGCCGAGCCGCGTGCAGGCAACGGTGACGCCACGAACGTATTGAAATGTCGGTCGAGTAACCAACTAGTCCAGCGTATCGTCGGGTAATCGCTCGCCGCCGCGCGGCGTGACCAACGACTGAAACTTGATTGGTTCGATCGAGTTCTCGACGAAGTGACCCCGACCGTCGACGGTGGCAAAGGCAACACCGTTTTCCAACAATCCGCCAGGCTCGACGCCCGGATTGGATCCCAACTTGCCTTGCATTTTTGTGAAATCGAGATCGACCGGTTCGGTCCAAATCCCCGAGGGAACGCGCGGCGTTCCTTCGATCACCAGAATCGTCTGCGATGGATCGTCCGTTACTTGATCCGGACCGAGTGGACCGGTATTGGGGAACAATGTTCCGTTGCCCGCGATCAAGTAGTAAGCGGACTCATAAAAAGTCGTGTTTCGATTGCTGTCGGGATGGCGATAGACATCCGGGATGTTGTAACCGGCCTGCATGTTATTCTGATCATCCCATGCCGCATTGAGATCGAATTGGTTGTAAAGATCCTCTTCCCCGAGATAGGGCAGGATCAAAACGCGCCACGACAGAAGTTTGGTGTTCGTCGCATCACGCGTCGCGGTCGGCGGATAGGTGCCGTGGTCGGCCGCGTAAGCGTTGAGTGCGTCGGCAATTTTCTCGAGATTGCTGATCGACGACGTCATGTTCCGGTTGCTCGTCAACCGTGTCATCGTTTGGCCACCGACACGGATGACCGCGAACAATAGGGAACCCACCAGAATCACCGTCACCAGGGAGGCAACGATCCAACCCAACTTCGATTTCTTACGCGGCGCGGGGAGCTCGGTAGACCCTACGGAAAAATGTGGCAATTGGATCTCGCCGCCACAGGTAACGCACTGGCCCGATTGACCGCTGTAACGGTCCTCGACCTGTGTCTTGGTTTGACAATGCGGGCACGTGAATAGATAAGGCATGCGGCAAGTCAGCGAAAACGGTCAGCGGTGAAACAGGGAAGGATGGGGGCGCTCGCAAACATCACGTATCCGAAGACTTCATTCCCCACCGGGGCATTCTACCATGTACTGTTCTATCGACCGATGTCCGTCTCTTCCACCCTCGCGGCGATCAAACGTATCCTGTGGTAATTCCGTCTTCCGCCTCCAGGATTCCTGTCGTGCGAATTGTGCTGCAACGGGTGAGCGCCGCGAGCGTTTGCGTCGACCAAAAAATCGTCGGTGAAATCAGTAGCGGATTGTTGGCATTTGTCGGCGTTGGTCACGGTGACAGTGACGAGGAAGCGCAGTGGTTGGCCGACAAGACAGTTGAACTGCGAATCTTTGCCGACCCGCAAGGGAAGATGAATCTCTCGCTCCTTGACGTCCAGGGTTCCGCGTTGGTCGTCAGCCAATTCACGCTCCTGGGT
>JAHELS010000104.1 GCA_024644085.1 Rhodopirellula sp. | reverse complement strand
GGCAAGCAGGGCTGCGAGCGCCTCGCGCCACGGCATTTGCAACTGTCCTTCCACCATCATTCGCCCAGCGAGGAATCGTTTGTACTGCGGCGACTCTTTCGCGATCTGATAGGGCGGTAGTGATTCGATCTTTTCACGTAGCGGATGATCAAGAACGAGAGAAACCAGGTCATCCGGCTGGGCAAGTTCGACGTAGAAGACTGTCGAGGGAGGAAACAGACCGGCATCGTTTCCCATGACCGCTGATGAGCCCGAGGGAAACGCGGTGACGGGCAGGGCGACCAACAGAGTCGCGAAAAGTGTTCGCATCATCGTTCGTTTTCTCCAGCGGTGATTCGGCCCAAGCCGGGGTTCGCTCCGAAACATTCCACGGCATGTCAAGTTCGCTTGGGCGAGCACAATCTTGGGACGGATCTTTTTTCCCGAGCGAATTCTCGATCGCGGGGGTCGACCCCGCCGCAATCAATCGTGTCACGCAAGCAGCCCTCCCGACGCTGGATACTACTCCGATTGCGCTTGCCGGGTTTCATACGAAGGGCGAATCGAAGGCAGGAATCCAGAGATTGCGGTCCCTAGCTCGAACGGACGGGCGGTCACAAGGCAGGAAATCCGGCATTTCGAGACACTTCCGAAATAGTCTCGCCGTGGTATGATTCCATTCCATGACGAAACACATTTTTGTAACCGGCGGCGTGGTCAGTTCTCTTGGAAAGGGGCTCACCAGCGCCTCCATCGGCATGCTTCTGGAGCAGCGCGGTCTCCGGGTCCGAATGCAGAAGTTGGACCCCTATATCAACGTCGACCCGGGGACGATGAGCCCCTACCAGCACGGTGAGGTTTACGTGCTGGATGACGGCAGCGAGACCGACCTCGACCTGGGTCATTACGAGCGTTTTACCTCCGGCACGCTGACCCGCGACTGCAATTACACGACCGGTCAGATTTACCTGTCAGTCATTGAAAAGGAACGCAAGGGGCAGTTTCTCGGCAAGACGGTCCAGGTCATTCCCCATATCACCAACGAGATCAAGTCGGTGATCAAGCGGATGGGTGGCGACGACGTCGATGTCGTCATTACTGAGATCGGCGGCACGGTGGGTGACATCGAGAGTCTTCCTTTTCTTGAAGCGATTCGCCAGTTCTCGCTCGATGCCGGTCGAGAAAACTGCCTGTACATGCATTTGACGCTCGTGCCGTATTTAAAGGCGGCCGACGAGCTGAAAACGAAACCGACCCAGCACTCGGTTGGCCAGCTTCGCGAGATCGGGATCCAGCCCGATGTGCTGGTATGCCGCTGCGAACATTCCATCAGTCGCGAGGACCGCGAAAAAATCGCACTGTTCTGTAATGTCCCAACCGAAGCGGTGATTGAAGAAAAAGACAAAGACTTTTCAATCTATGAAGTGCCACTTTCGTTGGTTGAAAACAAGCTGGATGAGTTGGTCGTCAAAAAATTGAATCTGACCCAGGCCAAGAGTCTGGACATCACGCCCTGGACCGACCTGCTGCATCGACTACGCAATCCCATGCACGAGGTGTCGATTGCGGTCGTCGGCAAATACGCCGAACACAAGGATGCCTACAAATCGATTTACGAGGCGATTGACCACGCGGGTATGCATCACCAGGCCCAGGTACGGATCGGACGAATTCAAAGCGCGGACATCGAACGCGAAGGTGCCGAGCGATTGCTCAGCGGTTACCACGGTGTACTCGTGCCCGGCGGTTTCGGGGAGCGTGGGATCGAGGGAAAAGTCCAGGCGATCCGATTCGCGCGTGAACGTGGAATTCCCTTTTTCGGCATCTGTCTCGGCATGCAGTGTGCCGTGATCGAGTTCGGTCGTGACGTCGTGCGGCTTGACGGGGCGCACTCGAGCGAGTTCGACAAAGATTCGCCGCACCCGGTGATCTGTTTGCTTGACGAGCAAAGAAACGTCACGCAGATGGGCGGCACGATGCGATTGGGCAGCCAGCCGGCACGGCTGGATCGACACAGCGTTTCGGGGCGGGCCTACGATTCAGAGACCATCGACGAGCGGCATCGTCACCGGTATGAATTCAACAACCAATACCGCCAGCAATTTGAGGCAAACGGAATGCGGTTCGCCGGTACCAGCCCCGACGGTGGATTGGTCGAGATTGTCGAACTGCCCGCGCATCCGTGGTTTGTCGCGGTTCAGTTCCATCCGGAGTTCAAAAGCAAGCCGCTGAGCGCCCATCCGCTCTTTGCGGGCTTCATCGGTGCAGCGATTGAGCGGCACGATCGCCGGTCCGCTGGAGACCGAACCACGTCATCACGCGTGGAAGGAGCTCCCACGGCCGAAGGTGACTGGCAACAAAAATGAATTTGCATCCGTGCGGAGTAATCGCCAATGAGTGACGCCAATGAGTGACGCAGAGCAACAGGATCCCAATCGCCCGGGCAACACCGACAGCGAAGACGGGGGAGATTCCTCAGAGAGAGAGGAACCGAAGATCATCGTCGATTCCGATTGGAAGGAACAGGTTGAACGGGAAAAGGAAGCCGCAGACGCCGAGCCCTCGAAGGACTCCGCGGTCGTGGATTCCGACGTCTCACCCGGGCCGGATGATGGTGAGGATACGCCACATGCTCCGCCGCCCGCATCCTTCGAGGTGCTAGTATCGATGTTGTTCACGCAGGCGATGGCGACGCTCGGCCAGATGCCCGATCCCGCCACCGGCAAGAAGACAATCAACAAGCCCTTCGCCAAGCACTACATCGATACACTTGACATGCTGGGTGAAAAAACCGAGGGCAATCTGAACGAACAGGAAGCCCAGATGTTGTCCGAAGCGCTGCACGCACTTCGCATGATGTACGTCAACGTCAGGACTTGACGGCGTTCACGAAGCTGGCAATGACCGCTGGTGCTCGGCAACCGAATCGATGATCGCATCGAGGTCCCTGGTCGCCTGATAGCCGATCGCGTCGCGAATTCGGCTCAAGTCGGGAACGCGCCGCCGGATATCCTCGAACGATTCGTCGTAGGCGTCGGCGTAGCTCTGGAATTCGACGGTCGCCTGCGGATTGACTCTGGCGACGACCCGGTTGGCCAATTCAAGAATGGAAACCGGCGCATCGCTGCCGATGTTGTAAACGCGGCCCGCGGCCGCGGGGGTTTCAACCAGCGTCGCGACCGCCCGGACCACGTCGTCAACGTGCGCGAAACACCGCACCTGGTTGCCATCATCGTGCACGACAAGAGGACCACCCCGCAGAGCCGCGTCCACGAATCGCGGCAGGACCATACCGTAGGCACCGGTTTGCCGTGGGCCGACGACATTGAAGAACCGGCCCACGACCGCCGGCAAATCTTGCTCTTTGTGAAAGGCGAGTGCCAGGAATTCGTCCACCGCTTTGGAAACCCCGTAACTCCAGCGGGGCTTGGTCGTCGCCCCGAACACCAGGTCATCCTCTTCAGTCCAGACCTCTTTCGGATTCTTGCCGTAGACTTCGCTCGTGCTGGCGATGAAGCAGGGAACTTTCGTTCCGCTTGCCGCCCGCGTGCCGAGCCGGTCAAGGATCAATTGCGTGGGATAGATGTTTCGCTCGATCGTCTGAATCGGCTGCTTGGCGATCAATGCGACGCCAACGGCCGCTGCGAGGTGATAGACTCGCTCGGCGCGGTCAACCACGCTCGCCACGAGTGTCTCGTCTTCGACCGTTCCTTCGATGTACTCCAGATTCGGATCGTCAATGACCGCCGCAAGATTGGCCGCCTGGCCGGTGGACAAATCGTCCACGACGATCACCCGGTGACCTTCGGCGAGCAAGTATTCGGTCAGATGGGATCCAATGAATCCGGCACCCCCGGTGATCAGACAGGTTTGTGGACGCACAGTCATTCAATCGCGGGAGAGGAAGGGTTCACAGAGACGTTATGCGGGACCGTTCTAACACACATTGACCCGACCGGTCGCGGCGGGCCGCCGAACCAAAAAACCTTGGTTTGGAAGTGCCGATCACTTTGGAGGTTCGTCCGGTCATCGAGGACGCGACCCGCGGCTCAACCGAATCGCCGATCAAGAGACCCACGGATGATGTTCTGCGAAGCTAGCTCCGACCGTCACCGAGGTTACGAAGGATTCCCCCTTGCGGTTCACCCTTGAGGGCATCCGTAGGGGTCGAAAAAGCGCCAAATCCCCGAAAAACACGAGTTTGCCGGATACGTAAGCTGAACAGTCGAACTTCCGACTTTACAGATCCACCGCTAGAATACCCAATTGCCAGATTCTCGATTCAACATTCCGACCCTGTGATCAACCCTCGGGGCGTTTTACATCTTCACCTTAACTTCCGTGCAACCGGGCCACGCACCGGAATCTTTTCTTTTCATTGCGACTGATCGGAGCAACCCCGTGAACAGGCAGTTGGCCACCCGAGTGCAGCCGTCCGCTGCGCCCCGCCGCGCAGTTCGCTTCCTTGCCGGAGCGTTGCTGCTCGTGTTTGCATCGACGTTTCCGCAGCTCGGTGCCTGGGGACAGGAAGAACAGAACGAGGAGTCGATGGCCGCCTACGCGGACGCGGCCAACTTTCAAACGGGCGGTGCGATCGATTTGGCAATCGATGCGTGGAAAACTTTCTTGAAAGATTATCCGCAGCATCCAATGTCCGCCGAGGCATCCCATTATCTTGGCGTCTGCTACATGCAACAGTCACAGCCTGATTACGTCGCCGCTTCGGGGGCATTCGAGCAGGCTTTGAAAAAGAAGCAATACGATCTTCGCGAGGAGAGTCTGGCGAATCACGGTTGGTGTCTCTACGCATCGTCGGGTGAGGGCGAGCAACGCGACCAGAAGAGACTTGCACGGGCGATCGAAGTCTACGAAACGTTGCGGCGGGAGAAGCCCAAGAGCCGGTTTCTTGACCGCGCCCTGTTTTACAGCGGCGAAGCCGCGTACGGTCTCGGTCAACCGAAACGTGCTGTCGAGTTTTACGACCAATTGATATCGATGCCGAGCCTGAAGAATTCGACGCTGCAATGTGACGCACTGTATGCACGCGGCGTCTCGTACGAGGAACTGGACCAATTCGACAAGGCGTTTGCTTCCTACCAACAGCTTCTCGACAGCTGTGATCGCCGCGAACTGGTCACGGACGTGCACTTGCGATCGGGCGACCTCTTGATTCTGCAGCAGAAGTTTGCGGACTCGATCGCATCGTTCGCTGCCGCCTACGAATCGGCCGAGTCAGACGAAGACCGTGCTTACGCCTTGTTCCGCCAGGCCTTCGCGTTGGTCCAATCTGGCCGGCCGGGGGATGCGGCGAAGAAGTACGATCAGCTACTGGCTGAGTTCCCCGATTCCAGCTACGCAGCCGACGCGGTGCTCGCATCGGCACAGAGCAGTTACCGCAGCGGCGATATTGAACAGGCTGCGAAACGTTTCCGAAAAGTCCTGGAGCAAAACAATTTGCTCGCAGCAACCGAGGCGGCCCACTGGTTGGCTCGAATCGAAATCACGCGCGGCCGGCATGCTGAAGCTGCGAAGATCGTCCGCGGACAGCTCCAACGGGGCGTGGAGGGTGGATTCGCAATGGATCTTCGACTCGACCTGGCCGAGGCTCTGTCAATGAATCCGGAGACGGTCGAAGAGTCGCTCGTGCTGTTCGAGAAAGCGTATCGGGATGCCCCTGGCGATCCGCTCGCCCCGCGGGCTCTTTACAACGCCGCCTTCTCGGCGCTCCAGATCAATCAACCCCAGCGTTCGCTCGAATTGGCGCTCGAGTTCATCACCAAGTTCCCCAAGGATACACTCGTCCCCGACATCAAGTTCGTCGCTGCCGAGGGACAACTGCTGACCGGAAAGGTCAAGGACGCCGCGGACACCTACACCCATCTGCTCGCTTCGACGTCCAAAGACAACCTGCAGCGACCCGTGTGGCTACTGCGAGCCGGCGCAACATGCAACTCCGCGCAGCGATACGATAACACGATCAAGATTCTCGGTGAGGACTTGAATCTGTTGTCCGACCCCTCGCAAAAGGCCGAAGCTCATCTGTTGATCGGTCAGGCGCATCTGCGTTTGAGCCGTCCAAAAGAAGCGCTCGAGGCACTCGAGCGAAGCCGCCAGGCGGATTCGAATTGGGCACGCAGCGGTGAGGCCACGTTGCTCGCCGGACAGGCCAAGATGATGCTTGGCGATACGGATGGCGCGACGTCTACCTGGACCCAGCTCGTCAAGACGTCGCCCGATTCACGAATGGCCGACCAGGCTCGTTACAAGCTTGCGCAGATCGCCAGCGACGAAGGAAAGTTCGACCAGGCGGTTGTCCACTACGACGAAATCCTCCAATCGGGAAGAGACCCGGGCCTGGTCCCCTACGCCCTGTATGGAAAGGGTTGGTCGCTGATGCAGTTGCAGAAGTACACGCCGGCACTGGGGGTCCTCGATCAAATGCTCAACGAGTACAAGCAGCACCCTCTACGAAACGATGCGACGCTGGCCCGCGGGATCACTCTGCGGCATCTCGGCCAACTCGACAAGGCGGCAACAGATCTGGAAACCTTCCTGGCGATTCCGCCCAAGGGTACGAACCTCGGGCATGCGCTTTACGAGCTCGCGCTGGTCGACCAGAAATCCAAACAACCAGGCAAGGCCGCTGAAAAACTCGAACGTTTGGTTCGAGATGTTCCGGACTACCCCGCAATGGACAAAGTGCTGTACGAACTTGGTTGGTCGCTCCAGGAAAGTGGCGACGATGACGCGGCAGCGAAACACTTCACGACGCTGATATCGAAGTTTCCGGATACCGATTTGGTGGCGGAAGCGGCCTATTTCGTTGGTCAGCAACACTACGCGGCGAAGCGGTGGAAGCCTGCGGGCGAACAGTTCGCAGTTGCCGCGAATAAGGCCCGCGATCCCAAGCTCGCCGAAAAGGCACACTACCGACTCGGGTGGTCCCATTTCAAAGCGGGCGATTTCGAGTCGGCAAGCCGCGCTTTTGCCGACCAGGCATCCAGGCATCCCGACGGCGAACTCGGATTCGACGCACACATGATGGTCGGTGAATCCCATTTCAAGCGATCCGATTTCAAGTCGGCCCTGGCGGCATACACGACGGCCCGCGACTTGATTCGCCGAAACGACGACGATTCCAAAAGCATTCGCGACGCGGCCGAACGCCAGATTCGCGAACTGGTACTTTTACACGGCGGCCAAAGCGCCGCGCAACTAGAATCGTGGGATGCCGCCATCGGCTGGTACGATGAACTGCGTCAAAGATTTCCGGCGTCGAATTATCTTCCTCAGGTTTTCTACGAAACCGGATTCGCCCACCAACAAAAGGGAGACAAGTCCGAAGCGTTGAAGTTTTACGGCGAGGTAGCAGACAATTACCGAAATGCGTTGGCCGCGCGCTCAAGATTCATGATGGGCGAGATATATTTTTCGGATCGTGAGTTCGACAAGGCGATTCCCGAATTCCAAAGAGTGATGTTTGGATTCGGTGCCGAAAAGGCTCCTGATCGAATCAAGAACTGGCAGGCCAAGAGCGGATTCGAGGCGGGACGCTGCAGCGAATTGCTGATGCAGTCGGCCCCCACGGCCGAAGGCAGGGAGAAGGCCCGAAAGTACGCGAAGGACTTTTATCAGTTTGTCGTCGACAAGCATCCACAGCACGAACTTGCGCAGAAATCCCGCGAACGCTTCGAGGCCTTGAAGCAGTGACTCGACGAAACGACCCGCGACGAAACGATCCCCGGCGAATTAATTCTCGGCGAACCAATTCTCGGCGAACCACCGCACAGGTCCTGTTTGTAGTCGCAGGCCTGCTGGTTGTGTTGGGCTCGTTCAATGCATCACAGGTGCGGGCCCAGGATGGCCAGGTTCCCGTCGATGCGGCCGACATCCAGTCGGTGTTGGACGAACAAAGCGAACCGGAATCCGCGCCGCCCTCATCTCCCTCGGGCATCGACCTGCTGACCCTGATGACGCGCGGCGGCGGTTTCATGATTCCGATCGGAATCATGAGCCTGATGGTAGTCACACTGGCCGTCGAACGGATGCTTAGCCTGCGTTCGCGCAAGGTCATCCCCCGCGGATTGGCCGATGATCTCGAGGACCTCGCGGATCCTATCGACCGATTTGATCCCACGGTCGCCTACCAATCCTGTCTCGCTAACCCATCACCCACCGCCCGCGTCGTGACCGCGATGCTGATGCGAACCGGGCAACCACTTTCGGACGTTGAACGGGCGGCGAGTGAGGCGATTGAACGCGAGGCCGATCGATGCGCTGCGCCGATTCGCTGGCTGACTCTCGCCGCGGCTGCAACACCTTTGATGGGACTGCTCGGTACCGTTTGGGGAATGATCGTTGCATTCCACGAATCGACATCGCTGACGCCGGATCGAAGTCGCAGCGAACAGTTGTCCGAGGGAATCTATACGGCCCTGGTAACGACGTTGGCGGGTTTGATTGTTGCAATCCCGGCGGCGATTCTAGCGTTGTACCTCGAAAACCGTCTGGCAAAACTTTTTCATCAAGTTGAGCAATTGGCGTTTGACGTTGCCCCAGGGTTACGCCGGTATATCGCACGCCAGCGGTTGGATCCCGACGGCGCGCTTCGTCCGATCGATTCACCGCCGCCGGTGGCCGAAGTCCCCCAACCACCACCGCCGCCGCGACCTTCCAAAGCGCGGGACAATCGTGGTGGAGCGAAGGCGGGCTGAAGATGACGAAGATAAAACGCTCGTCAGTTGCCAGCACGCTGAGTTTGACGCCGCTGATCGACGTCGTCTTCTTGCTGCTGATCTTTTTTCTCGTGACCAGCGAGTTTGAGGAAGAGGAACGGCGCCTCGATATCGTTTTACCATCGGCGACCAGCGCGGTGCCCATGACCAGCAAGCCGCGTGAGGTTGTTGTCGACATCGACCGTGATGGAAACCTTTACCTCTCGGGACAACCCACCGACTTGCCGGAACTGCAGCGGTTACTTCAGATCGCGGTTGCCAATAATCCGACCAATCAAACCGTCGTGATCCGTGCTGACTATGAGACGTCGTTCCAGCCGGTCGTGACGGTGATGGACATCTGCAACAAAACGGGCGTTAGCGACTACAGCGTGACGACCAAGGAGGGTCCCGATGGCTAGGCCCTCGAGAGTGCCCAAACCACCGCCAATCGAGCGGCCGGTTCCTCCACCCGATCGAGTTTGGCCACTCGACGTGATGATCGCTGCTCTGGCGGGTCTCGTGCTGTACCTGATTGTCACGCAGCTTCGGTTCGACGATCCGCATTGGCTGTTCAATGCATGGACGTACGTCATCGCGGTTCCAATGATCGCATTCGCACTCGCGTTTGTTTCGCATGGGCTCGTGTCGCGTCACGTCCAAAAATCGATTCAGATCGGATTCCTGTTCAGTATTTTCCTGCACATTCTCCTACTGATTCTGGCCATCAACGTCATTATCTTCGGCCACTATTTCCCCGATGCATTCACGGGGGTCAAACAGGAACGTTCACCGATCCAAAAAACCGTACCCGAATACCTGTTCCAGACTCCCGAGCAAACCGCGGTCACGCCCGATTGGTCGCGACCGGTGGAAGCGGAAACCACCTCGAGGATCCGCCCCCAGGAGCAACGACAGCTCCCACCGGTGCAACATACCGAGCCGAAACTCGAAGTACCCAAGCCAAAGCAGCCCGAGCAGCAACCGATACAGAAGTACTTGATGCAGCGGGATCAGCCGACCGAGTCACAACCACAACCTTCCGATTCACCGGCGAAACTTGCCCGCCGGCGCACCGCCGACTCGCAAATGACCGCGATGTCCCGCGCGCCGAGGGCACCCGACGTCCCCGCCGCGCAAAGCGAAGTCAGCGAAACCGTTCTCGAGAGGCCGGTCGCGCGACCACGCCGTAGCGAACAAACAACGGTCGATCTGGCTGCCGCAACGCCGATTGAGGTCCCCCTTCAAACGCAAACACAACGATCACTTGCCGGGGCCCGCAGCCGCCACACCGAGATGCCGGCCGTCGGGGATCTGGGGATGCGTCGCCAGCCGCGTCTGCAACGACGTTCGATCCAGCCCGCAGGATCTTCGCCCGCGCCGCAAAGCGTTGCCACCGCGGCCTACGATCAATCCTCCCATCGAATGTTGGCGCCGAGCGATATCCAGGTGCAACGTAATGGCCAGACCACCGGCGCCCAAATGTCGATGGGACAATCGGCGAGCGTCGGGCCGCCATCGGAACAATCGAACGAATCGGGTGCCGAGATCGCAAGGAACAACCTGGCTTCGTCACGGGGAATGCCGAACGTAACGGCCGGCCAATCGCGGCGGGCACCAGGCCGATCGCGGTTGCCCACGCCAGGGTTCGGCGCGGATCCCGCCGGCGCGCCCAGTGCCAATCCGACCGTCGCAGCGGCAGGTTCGACCGACGGAGAGATAGGTGATGCGGTGGGTGACCGACTCGCCGGAGACAACCTGGCCGAATTGAGATCCCGACAAAACGGAGGTTCAGAGTCACCGAATCTCGCCGCCGCCGCGGCAAGCGGTCCGGCGCTCGATCTCTTGCTCAACGATGGCCCCGCCGGTCTGGCCGAGTTGCCGGGACGCGCCGGGGTCATCCCCTCGGATCAGATGACGATTGGTGCGATTGATCTGACCCGCGGAACGCGGCCTCGGCGTGATGTGGGCGGACCGGTCACACCTTTCGGAACCAAGATCGCCGCCGTTGAATCCTACAACCGTCGTGTTCTGCGGACGCGCGGCGGTGCCGCACCCACTCCGGCGGGAATGGTCGGACCGGCGACCGAGGAGGCGATCGAACTCGGACTGGCATACCTTGCCAGCACCCAAAACGAAGACGGTAGTTGGTCGCTGCAGGGCCACGGAAACGACGTGCAATTGCAGAGCGATTGTGCGGCGACCGGATTGTGCCTGCTTGCATTCCAGGGCGCGGGTTACACGCATCGCCAACACCAATACGCCGATACCGTCAGCCGGGGATTGCAGTTCCTGCTCGAGAATCAACGCACCAACGGTGACCTGTACCGCAGCGAGAACACCATCAGCGACGGCAACGTCGCCCTCTACAGTCACGGTATCGCCGCGTTGGCACTTTGCGAAGCTTATGGAATGACGCTGGACGATGAATTGAAACAACCCGCGCAGGCTTCGATCGACTACATCGCAAACACGCAGAACCGACGCCGAGGCGGATGGCGATACGCACCCCAGGTCAGTGCCGACACGAGCGTGACCGGATGGATGATGATGGCGCTCAAGAGCGGTGAACTCGCTGGACTCGACGTTCCGTCGGAAACTTACGAGGGAATTGACAAGTGGCTCGACAAGGCCCAAAGTCCGAATCGGGCCGACCGCTATCGATACAATCCGTTCGCGCCCAACATTCCGTCACAACGACACGGTCGCACGCCGACCCCAACGATGACCTCAGTGGGAATGTTGATGCGGATGTATTCCGGTTGGCGACGAGATAACCGGTCGATGAAATCCGCTGCGAGATACCTGCTCAAGTATCCACCCCAGGTCGGCACGCCTCAATCTCCACAACGGGACACCTACTACTGGTACTACGCAACGCAAGTCATGTTCCACATGGGCGGCGACTTCTGGGAGAAGTGGAATCGGGCGCTCACGCCGATCCTGATTGACAGCCAGGTCAAGGAAGGCAGCTACGCCGGAAGCTGGGACCCGACACTGCCTGTGCCCGATCGCTGGAGCCCCCACGCCGGACGGCTGTACGTCACGGCGATGAATCTATTGAACCTCGAGGTCTATTACCGTCACCTGCCGATCTACGAAGACACGGCCCAGTAGTAGGCACGCCCGTTCGACGGGGCGAGCTAGGACGGGGCGAGATAGCCTCAAACCCGATCGATGTATCGATTGACGAGGTTCTCGAGCATCTCTTGACGGCCGCTCACGTTGGGTGTGACTTCGCCTTTCTCGAGCATGTAGGACTCCAGGTCTGCTAATCCCACGTGGCCAGCTTCGATCTTCGCGCCAATTCCCTCGTCCCAACTGCTGTATCGCGCGGAGATAAAATCATCGATGGCACGATCGCCGCGAATGGCCGCGGCGATTTTCAGACCTTTTGCGAATGCATCCATGCTGCCGACGTGAGAGTGGAAAAGATCGATCGGCTCGAATGACTCGCGGCGAACCTTGGCGTCAAAATTAACGCCACCGCTGCCGAGACCCCCATGCTTCAGGATGTAGTACATCGTCTGAGTCGTCAGGTAGTAATCCGTTCCGAATTGATCGGTATCCCACCCAAGCAACATGTCGCCGGTGTTCGCGTCGATGCTGCCCAATGCGTCCTGTGATCCCGCGTAATCGATCTCGTGCATCATCGTATGCCCGGCGAGCGTCGCGTGATTGGTTTCCAGGTTCAACTTGAAATGATCCTTCAAGTCGTATGCCCTCAGAAAATTCAAACAGGCTGCGGCATCGCTGTCGTATTGATGCTTGGTCGGTTCTTTCGGCTTTGGTTCGATCAGGAATTGACCATCGAATCCGATTTGCTTCGCGTAATCGACCGCCATGTGGAAAAATGCGCCAAGGTGGTCGAGTTCGCGTTTCATATCGGTGTTGTAGAGGTTTTGATATCCCTCGCGACCGCCCCAAAACACATAGTTCTCACCACCGAGCCGATGTGTGACTTCCATCGCTTTTTTCACCTGCGCGGCTGAATAGGCAAACACATCAGCATTGCAGCTGGTCGCGGCACCGTGCATGAACCGAGGGTTGCTGAACATGTTCGCCGTGCCCCACAACAACTTGACGCCGCTGCGTTTTTGTTCTTCTTCGAGAACATCGGCGACCGCATCAAGATTGCTGTGCGACTGCGAAAGCGTCGCCCCTTCCGGAGCGACGTCGCGATCGTGAAACGCATAGAACGGTGCCTGCAACTTCTCGAATAATTCGAACGCTGCGCGGGCGCGATTCTGTGCGTTCTCGACCGATTCCGATCCATCATCCCAGGGACGTACGGCTGTTCCAGGGCCAAACGGATCGGAGCCGGTGCCGCGGAAGGTGTGCCAATAGACGATCGAAAACCGCATGTGGTCTTTCATCGTCTTACCCTCAATCATTTCGTCAGGGTTGTACCAACGAAATGCCAGCGGATTGTCGCTGTCGGGACCTTCGTACTGGACGGTGGATATCTCGGGAAATGCGGTCATGGAAGTAGGATCCAATTCGGGAAAGGTTCAGCCGCCCCAGTATCACGAGCCGGGTTGCGGCGAGCAACAGGGTAGTTCGCTTCACGTCGGCGCCGAGTAGCAGCCATTCACGGTTTTCGATCACACTGGCTTTCGGCGACCTGCAGATCTGCCTCGTGTCGTCTGCGAATCTCGGCAATCTCGGCTAAAACACTTGGTTGGCTCGAGGCGACATTTCGTTGTTCACCGATATCAACCTCGAGGTCGTACAACAGCGGTGGATCGTGAGCCGCGGGTCGGTTGCCGCCGGGAACATAACTGTCTTGCGTTATGTAGTGCGCTTTGAATCGGCCATGTCGAATCGCCATCAAGCGTTGATCACGATAATAAAACATCGACTCGCGCTCGGACGGCCGCTGGTCGACCCACAGATTGGTCAAATCGAATCCATCGTGGACCAGGTCATCAGGCAGTTTCGCACCGCTCATCGACGCAAAGGTCGGCAACAAGTCGAGAGTGCTTGCTAGTTCGGCTGTGACCACGCCTTGAGGCACCGTTCCAGGCATCCATACGAGTCCTGGAACACGCATACCGCCCTCGAATGTTGTTCCTTTTCCGTTTCGCAACGGACCGGCCGACCCGCCGTGATCGTCGAATACCAGCCAAGGTCCGTTATCGCTGGTGAAAATGACCAACGTCTTTTCATGGAGGTTCTGGTCCCGCAGCTCACCGAGGATCTGGCCTACGCTCCAGTCGATTTCTTCAATCACATCCCCGTACAACCCGGCACGAGAATGGTCGGCGAAGGCGGTGTGACGAAACAATGGAACATGCGGCAGCGAATGTGCGAGGTAAAGAAAGAACGGATCCTGTTTCTGCTCACGAATGAAATCGATTGCCTCGAACGTGTAGCGTCGAGTGATTGTGCGTTGATCGGTCGGACGCTCGATTTCCTTGACGCCCCCTTCACGAGTCCCGTCCAACAACGGCACGTTGAAATGTTGATAATTTGGTTTGCGGAATACTTCGCGTCCCTTCACACTTTTGGGAGCGACGTTGTCCATGTCGTTGCTGTAGGGAATCCCGTAGTAGCTGTCGAAACCGTGTCGTGTCGGTAAGTACTCGGGGAGATGGCCGAGATGCCATTTGCCGACCATTCCAGTGGAGTAGCCAACCGACTTCAAGACTTCGGCGATCGTCACTTCGCTCTCTTGCAGTCCACCGATCGAATCGGGGAACAACACTCGCCTTTGACCCCACATCCCGCTGCGAACCGGGTAACGCCCTGTCATCAGCGCGGCACGGCTGGGCGTGCAAACGCTCGACGCCACATAGAACTGCGTCATCCGCGTTCCCTCGGCCGCCATTCGGTCGAGGTTCGGCGTGGCGATGGTGGGATGACCAAAACAGGCCAGGTCACCCCACCCGAGATCATCGCAAAAGATGACCACGAAATTCGGGCGTTCAGGAACGTCCGCGGCGGTGACACAATGCACACTCAACATCGTGATCGCGACAACAAACAGCAGCAGGCGCCTCATAATTTCTCTCGATCAAATCGTGACAGATGGTCGTTCAGTCCTCCTTGTGCGAGGTGAATTTTAGTAGCAACCAGTCCCCGAGTCGCGGCAGAGCATGGCCGATCGAGACAAGAATACGGAGATACCCAGGAAGGATGATGTCCGGAACACGCCGTTGGATTGATCGCAACACGGCCTTGGCGACCCGCTCCGGCGGAAGACCTTTCAAGCGTGTGCCCCCACCCGGCGCGGAAGCCCGTGACGGCAGGCTTTCGTCGACGGATCCCCTGTACCGCTCACCGGCATCGTCGCGTCGAATCGGGCCGGGGCTGACGAGACCAACGTGAATGCCGCGAGGTCGGAGTTCCAATCGCATTTGTTGCGTCATCCCCGCCAGCGAATGTTTCGCGGCCGCGTATCCGCCGATATAGCGCGCACCGACTTTCGAGGCAAGTGACCCGATGTTGACGATGGCGCCGCCGCTTCGTTCCAGCAAACCGATGGCCGCCTGGGAACAGAGCAGGGTGGTAAGCACATTTTGGCGGAGTAGAAACTCGAGACGATCGGGCTCAAGATTCTCGATCAGTCCGCGGTCGCTCGTCCCCACGCAATTCACCAGCGCGTCGAGCCGCCCGAATCGATCCCGAACCGCGCTGAACAAACCGTCAACGTCGTCCGCATTGGCAAGATCACAACGGTACCAGGCCACCTCGGACGATTCGCCCGCAGATAATCGATCGCAAGCCGACTGAAGCCGGCCGTCATCCCGGCCAACAATCATCACGCGGTAACCATTGGCCATCAGGGTTCGTGCGATCTCGTAGCCAAGACCAGCCGATCCGCCGGTCACCAGGGCAATGCGTTGTTCCTCAGGCATCGTGTAGCATCAGCGGGGCAGGGCAGGTGAGCGAAGCGTGAGACCGATCGGGCGAGAGTGGATTAACCAAGATACTAGGCTTTGTCTCAAAAGGGGTCTGACCCTTTTGAGACAAAGCCTAGCAAGCGGTGGCGCTTCCGGGTATGAAGGTCGCTGGTGGGCGGGCCGCGCCGTGGCTCGAAACGATGCAAACCCAACGGGATGACGCGGAAAACTGATGCCGAGACCATCGTTGAAAGAGGCCTGCACGAAAATCGTCGCAACGGTCGGTCCGGCCTGTGACACGCCCGAGAAATTGGCGCAATTGATCAATGCCGGAGTCGACATATTTCGTGTCAACACCGCCCATGGAACCCGGGAACAACACGAACAGGTCGTCGCGGATATCCGCACGGCCTCGGAAGCTTGCGGCTTTCCCGCCGGCATCCTGCTCGACCTCGCAGGTCCGAAAATCCGACTCGGGCGGCTCGCACAAGATCCCTACCAATGCGAGGTCGGGTCGCAGGTCAGCTTCATTCGCGGAAAGAACTCCGACGCCGCGAACGAGTTCACCAGCACTTACGAGCGTCTGATTGATGAACTCGATGAGGGGGACCGGGTGATGCTGGCCGACGGCACCGTCGCATTGAAGGTCGACAAGGCAACCGAGGACCGGGCCGATTGCACCGTCATCGCGGGCGGCAGCATTCGAAGTCGCCAGGGAATCAACTTGCCCGGCGTCAAATTGTCGGTCTCAGCGATGCTTCCCAAGGACATCGACAACGCGATTTGGGGCGCCGGCCGGGGTATCGATTTCATCAGTTTGTCGTTCGTACGCTCGGCCGCCGATGTTGAAAAGTTGAGACAGTTGTTGGATGAACATGAATCCAGAGCTTTGGTCATCGCCAAGATTGAAAAGCCCGAAGCGCTCGAACAACTTGACGCGATCGTCGATGCAACCGACGGCGTGATGGTGGCCCGCGGTGACCTCGGCGTCGAAATTGATGTTGCCGAAACGCCGATTGCACAAAAGCGCATCATTCGCGTTTGTAAAGAAAAGATGAAGCCGGTTATCGTCGCCACGCAGATGCTCGAATCGATGCACTACAGCGCTCGTCCCACGCGTGCCGAGGTCAGTGATGTGGCCAACGCGATTCTCGACGGAACCGACGCCTGCATGCTCAGTGGTGAAACGGCGATCGGAGATCATCCCGTTGCGGCGGTCGAAACCATGAACCGTATCATGCTCTGTACCGAACGGGAAATGTCCCGCCATCCGACCGATGGTGGATCAACGACCAACCGCGTCCATCCCATCACTTCGGCCGTGACGCGGGCCGCGACCGAAATCGCCGAGTCGATTCGTGCCAAGTTGATCGTGATCGGCACGCGCAGCGGCAACACCGCATGGGTCAAGAGCCAAAGCCGCAGTCGAATCCCAACACTCGGTGCGAGCGAATCTATCGAAACCCTGCGCCGGATGAATCTGTTGTGGGGAATCAAGCCGCTGAGGGCCAAGCAACTCGACGATACATCAGCGTTCATTGACGAAATGTCACGGTGGGGTCGTCGGTACGCGAACCTTCAACCCGGCGACCACATCGTGTTCGTCACTGGCACCGGCGTCATTGACAAGGCACATAATCTGGTCGTCGTGCATACGGTGGCCTGACTTCGGCTAGTCGCCCTGCCGACAAATCACCGCTGACAAATCACCAGCGACACCTCACCACTGAGCCGCGCCGGCTCGCCGATCCGGTCCGCCAATGTAATCAGGATCTCGTTGTGGTCCTCGAGAAACCGAGTGATGTCGGCGTTGATACGGTCTCCATCGGCGGATACATCTTGTCCATTGACTGTCGCCCTCATGATCGCTCCGTGCCACTTTTCGATGCACAGCAGGACGCGGACGGAAGCATCGAGACCTGTGGGCCGGTTGAATCGACGGCGGTACTCGTTGGTCGACTCATCGAGCGGCTCTGAGGGGCCATCGCTATCCCCCGTGCCGGGCACATCGCGCTCGGCTCTATCCGGCTCGGCTGCATTCGGCTCGGGAACTTCAATCCGTTCCCAATCGGTATCGCCGGCGCGTCGCTTCTGCCACGGGTACCGCATTCGAATGACATGCATTGTCGGTTCACCGAGTAACTGGTTGCACAAAAAAACCCCGAATGCCTTCAGCATCCGGGGTTTGCAATTTTGTGCAAGCAGGTTAGTCCCCGGATGCGAAGAAACGATCCACTGCATTTCGCCAATTCGGGAATCCTGCCTGGGACTGAGCATTGGTCGTGTCAGTGAAGGTCAGGTCGTTCAGTCCACCGAAGAACTGGACGCCCCGGCCGTCGGCGGTGACCACGAAGTGGCTTTCGGACAAGGGAGCGGAATGGAGATCGCCGGAGGTATCCACAACGGTCAACAAGGCAGCATCCTCGTTCGCATTGAGCACCAACTCGGCAAATACGATTCCCGGGTATCCGGATCCGAGAACCAGGTATTCCTGGTTGCCTGCACCGTCGAGTGCGACGACGCCGCCCTCGCGACCACCATCGCTGATCTGCGACATCGTTGTGCTGGTTTGCAGGTAGCTCGAAGCGATGATGTCGACCGAGCTGATTGCACCCTGCAGGCCGTTGAGCGCGAAATTCGTTCCGACGATGGTCTGGCCACCCGAACCGCCGATGGAGATCGGAACGGCGCTGGGACCGGTGAATATCACCGAAGCCGGTACGTTGTAGACGACCAGGTAGTCACCAGGCAGGACTCCACGGAAGGTGTAGGAACCTTCAACGTCTGTCACGGCAGTGGAAACGACGCCTCCACCCTGGGCGACCAACTGGACTCCGACCCCGGCCAGGCCGCTTTCGTCAAAGTCTTTCTCGTTGTCGTCACCGTTGATGAAATGATTGATGAAGATCGCGCCGCTGATCGTCGACGGGTTCACCGCCGTGATCGTAACGGTCAGCGTCGCCGTGTCGGTCCCGCCATTGCCGTCGCTGAGCGTGTAGGTGAACGTGTCAACGAGCGTGTTGCCCGGCTGCAGATTTACCACTGCCGGATCCAATTCGTCGATCTGGTAGCTGTAGCCACCGTTGCTGGACCAATCGAGCGTGCCGAAGTTCCCGAGCACGTTTGTGGCCGGATTGGTTACACCATCGATCTGCGAGACCGACAGACTGTCTCCGTCGGGGTCGCTGTCGACACCAAAGCCATCGTTGTCGGTGATTACATTACCGGCGATCGGGGAATTCCCCTTCGCGACCGTGCGTTGGTTGTTCGTCGCGGTCGGCTCGTCATTGTCGCCGTTGATCGTGATGATCAAATCGGCCGAATCACTGCCGCCATTGCCGTCAGTAATCGAGTAGGTAAACGTGTCGGTCAACGTGTCATTGACACCGAGAGCCTGGACCGCTGCGATGTTGTTATTGAGCGTGTAAGTGTAGGTGCCGTTGCCAGCCCAAACGAGCGAACCGAAATTGCCAGCCGTGCTCGTGTTGGTACTACTGTTGACAGTCACCACAGTTAACGTGTCGCCGTTCGGATCGCTATCCAATCCGAACACGGGATCGTCGTCGGTGATTAGATTCCCCTGCGCCGTGAGATCCGTATCTTCGGTCACCGAGTTGGAATTATTCCGCGCGATCGGCGGATCATTGACGCCGGTGATCGAAATGGCCAAAGTCGCCGAATCGGAACTGTTGTTCGCACCGCTTTGATCGTCAATCGTGTAAACAAAGCTGTCGACCAATGCAGGATCATTGGGACCCAGCATCATCACGTCGTTGTTGCCCTGGTTGACCGTGTAGGTGTAGCTACCGTTGGACTGAATCACGACCGAGCCGAACATTCCCACCACGGTGGTGGGGACCCCCTGGGAGTCGACATCAGTCACAATCAACACGTCGCTGTTATCCGGATCGCTGTCGACGCCGCTGCCGTTGTCGTCGCTGATCACATTTCCGGTGACCGGCGAGGGTGCGTCTTTCGAGGTGGTCCTGGCGTTATTGGTCGCCGTCGGAGCGTCGTTGGTTCCGATGACCGAGATCACGACGACCTGGTCATCAGTGTCCTGGTTATCGGTGGCGCGAACCAGGTATTGCAGTTGCAAGGTCTCGCCGAGGGCGAGGAAGTTAAACGTCTCTGCGCCGCTGTTGAACGTGTAACTCAATTGGTCGGTTGTTTCGGTGGCATCGAGCACCGGCGTGGCACCCTGCAGCGCGAACATTGCCAACAAGGCACTGTTGGAAACGATCCCCGTGCCGTCACCGGCCTGGGTGACGGAAACCAGGGCCGCATCGACCACATCGGTCTGATCAGCATCACTGACTGTCAAAGTGCCGCCGGCCATCAGATTCGGTCCGTTTTCGGTAACCGATTCAGCCGCCGAGTCGCCAAGACCGTT
>JAHELS010000103.1 GCA_024644085.1 Rhodopirellula sp. | reverse complement strand
AGGAAGCTGTGGCGCGGAGGTTTTTGCAGCGGGTCCTAGCGGGACGCGCGGAGCTGACCGCGGGCGCGAAGCAACGCATTGTGCTTGAGCTGCGATTCTTCGGGCGTCGAGCCCGGCATGTCCTGGGCCGCTTCGAGTGCTTCACGGGCTTCTTCGCTGTCGAGCAAATCAACCGCGATCGCTTTGCCAGTCAACACGTTCACCACATTGTCTTCGACATGTGCAAAACCGCCATCGACGTAATACCGCTCGGGGCCGGCCGCGGTTTGCAGCCGCAGCGTACCGTAGCCGAGCCGGCCGATCAGCGGAGCACGGCCTTCGAGGACCCCCAGCTCGCCGTCGAACATGGGCAACGAAACGTAATCCGCTTCGCGGTCAATTTCGGTTCGTTCGGGGGTAACAACAACGCAGCGCAGTGACATGATTATTTCGCCTTCTCTTCCATCTTGCGGGCCTGTTCCTCCGCCTGTTCGACAGCACCGATGTACATGAAGGCCTGTTCGGGAAGATGATCCCACTTGCCGTCACAGATTTCCTCGAAACTGCGGATTGTTTCATTCAGCGGCGTGATCTCCCCCGGTTTGCCGGTGAAGACTTCGGCCACAAGGAACGGCTGGCTCATGAACCGTTCGATTCGCCGTGCACGATGAACGACCATCTTGTCCTCCTCGCTCAATTCATCGACACCAAGAATCGCGATGATGTCCTGGAGTTCGCGGTAGCGTTGCAGAATCGTTTGCACGCGACGCGCGATCGCATAGTGCCGGTCGCCCACGTATTGCGGATCAAGGATTCGCGAGTTCGATGCCAGCGGGTCGATGGCTGGATAGATGCCTTTCTCGGAAATCGATCTTTCGAGGTAGATGAAGGCGTCCAATTGGCCGAAGGCGGTTGCCGGCGCGGGATCAGTCGGGTCATCCGCCGGAACGTATACGGCTTGTACCGATGTGATCGCTCCCTTTTTGGTCGATGTAATCCGTTCCTGAAGAGCGCCCATTTCGGTCGCAAGCGTCGGTTGATACCCGACCGCGGAAGGCATTCGTCCGAGCAAGGCCGAGACTTCCGAGCCCGCTTGGGAAAAGCGGAAGATATTGTCGACAAACAGCAACGTGTCCGCACCGGTCGAGTCGCGGAAGTATTCGGCCATCGTCAGTGCCGAAAGGGCGACGCGGAGCCGGGACCCAGGCGGTTCGTTCATCTGGCCAAACACCATGCAAGTCTGCTCGATGACTTTTCGGCCGGTGTCGCCGATCTGCGTTTCCTGCATCTCGAGCCACAGGTCGGTACCCTCGCGGGTTCGTTCGCCGACGCCCGCGAATACCGAGTATCCCCCGTGACTGCTGGCGATACGTGCGATCAATTCCGTCAGAATGACCGTTTTTCCAAGACCCGCACCGCCGAACAAGCCGGCCTTGCCGCCGCGGACAAAAGGGGTCAGCAGGTCGACGACCTTGATGCCCGTTTCGAACACTTCGGTGTTGGTTGACAATTCGTTGACCGGTGGAGCCTGACGGTGAATCGGCATGTAGGTGTCGGCATCGACAGGCCCCCGCTCGTCGATTTCTTTTCCAAGCACGTTGAACACGCGTCCGAGCGTGGCGGTTCCGACCGGCACCGAGACCGGCTTGCCCGTGTCGATCACCTCCATGCCGCGCATCATTCCGTCGGTGCTGCCCAACGCGATCGCGCGGACGCGGCCGCCGCCAAGATGCTGCTGGACTTCGCCGGTCAAGTCGATCTTCACACCTTTGTGTTCCGATTCAATTTTCACGGCGTTGTAGATCGGCGGCATGTGGCCTTCGGGAAACTCGATGTCAAAGGTCGAGCCGATCACCTGGGTAACGCGGCCACTCGTATTTTCGGTTGCAGTAGACATTTTTCAGTTGCCAGTTGACAGTGAACAGTTAGCAGTTGATGTGGATATGTGTGATTTGAAATGTGAATCGTTTTCGAGCTACGATTCCAGAGCTTCGACGCCGCCGATGATCTCCATGATCTCGCCGGTGATCTGACTTTGGCGGGCCCGGTTGTATGTCATTGAAAGCTGCTTGATCATGTCGCCCGCGCTTTCGGTGGCACCTTTCATGGCAATCATTCGCGCGACCTGTTCGCTGACCGCGGCGTCGAGAAAGCATTTGAACAGTTTGGCCTTGAAACTCGTCGGCACGACTTCCTCGAGGATGCTTTCGGCTGACGGCAAAAACTCGTACTGGGTGTTGGATCCGGACCCGATCGATTCGGTTTCCTCGCTCGCGTCGCCATCGTCGAGCGAGCCCAGCGGCAGCAACGTTTCGATGGTGGGGATTTGACGGCTCGTGCTGATGAATTTCGTGTAAATCACATCCAGTCGATCGATGTGCCCGGTGATGTATTGTTCGAGGTATCCGTTAGCGATCTTCTCGACTTCCACGTACGAGGGTTGGTCCTCGAAGTGCGTGAATTTCTGGTCGGTATCGACGCGTCGAAATTTCAATCCATTGATGCCCCGTTTGCCGCTGACGTCGACGTCCACCTGATTGATCGTACGTTTCAGCTCTTCGATACGGGGGACTGCGGCCCGCAGGATGCTGGCGTTGTAACCGCCGCACAGTCCGCGATTGCTGCTGAGAACAAGCAAACGCGCCGATTTAGGGTTTTCACGCTGTTGCAGCAACGGGTGTTCGACCTCGGTCCCGGCATCGGCAAGGCTGTTGACGATTTGCGCCAGCCGATCCGTGTACGCGGTCACCGCGTGAGCCCGATCCATGGCTTTCTTGTATCGCGCGGTCGCGATCAACTCCATCGTCCGCGTGATCTTGCGGATGTTGCGAATCGATTTCCGACGTTTGTCGAGGGCGCGGGCGTTGGCCATGGATCAGTTGACGCGGGTTGAAAACGAGTTGAGTTGAATACGAGTTGAACTGAGTACAAGTTGAACTGGAAAACTTTCGAATGCGGCGACTAGACTGCCGGCACGACCGGTTTGTAGCTGCTCTTAAAATCGCTGATGCACGCTTCGATCTTCTCTACCACCTGGTCGGTCAGATCCTGGGAGTCATCGAGCAGGCGGATCAGGTCGCTGTGTTTGTCCTTGGCGAACTGCAGGAAATCGATTTCCCATTGCGGCACCGCCTTGACCGGCACATCATCCAGATGGCCGCGTGTTCCGGCAAACAAGCTGAGCACTTGGTCAGTGACATTCATGGGTTGGTACTGAGGTTGTTTGAGCAGTTCGACCATTCGGTAACCCCGGTCAAGCTGGGACTGGGTTGCCGCATCGAGGTCGGTGCCAAGTTGGGCGAAAGCTTCCAAAGCGCGGAATGCAGCGAGGTCGAGCCGCAGGCCGCCGGCGACTTTCTTCATCGCCTTGACCTGCGCGGCACCACCGACTCGCGAGACGGAGATGCCCGCGTTCATGGCGGGACGGATCCCGGAAAAGAACAAGTCGGGTTGTAGATAGATCTGGCCATCGGTGATTGAAATCACGTTGGTGGGAATGTACGCCGAGACTTCGCCTTCGAGTGTCTCGATGATCGGCAAGCTGGTGATCGATCCGCCGCCGAGGGCATCCGAGAGTTTTGCCGAACGCTCCAGCAGGCGGCTGTGACAATAGAACACGTCACCGGGATAGGCTTCGCGTCCCGGCGGGCGTCGCATCAACAGGCTCATCTGGCGGTAGGCGGTCGCCTGTTTCGACAAGTCATCGTAGACGACCAGCGCGTGACCTCCATTGAACATGAAGTGTTCGGCCATCGCTGTGCCCGCGTAGGGAGCGACGTATTGCAGCGGCGCGGGTGCCGAGGCACCGGAGACCACGACGGTTGTGTACTCCATCGCCCCGTTACGCTCGAGCGCGTCGACCACACCGGCGACCGCCGAGTCTTTCTGGCCGATGGCGACATAAAAACATTTAACGTCCTTGCCTTTCTGGTTGATGATTGCGTCGATGGCGATCGCTGTCTTACCGGTTTTTCGATCGCCAATGATCAATTCTCGCTGTCCACGACCGATCGGTGTCATGGCATCGATTGCCTTGATCCCGGTCTGCATCGGCTCGCTGACCGGTTGGCGTTCGGCGACACCGGTGGCGATGATTTCCACCGGTCGCGTGACATCGGTTTGCACCGGTCCCTTTCCGTCGAGCGGATTGCCGAGCGGATCGAGCACGCGGCCAACGACAGCGTCGCCGGCCGGAACCGACAACAGCGTTCCGAGCGCTTTGACCTCGTCTCCTTCTTCGATGGTCAGATAGTTGCCGAGGATGATGACCCCGACTGAGTTTTCTTCGAGGTTGAAGGCCAATCCGATCGCGCCGTTGGGAAACTCGACCATTTCCCCCGCCATGACCCCCGACAAACCGTAAACCCGCGCGATGCCGTCGCCGACTTCAAGCACGGTACCGACTTCACGAACATCGATCTTGCTGTCGAATTGTTCAATCTCTTGTTGCAAGACCGCCGCAATTTCGTCACTGCTAAATTTCATGGATCTGGATGTTTTTAGGGGATGCCCAGCTGCGGCCGGGCGCGTGTTGTCGTTTTCCAAGCCGGCTTGAACCGGCACGTTGAATCAAACTACTCGGAGGTGAATTGCTCGAATCGCTGCAGGATTTGGCTCGAGAACCCATCGCGCGTGCGGCGGGCCATCTTATTCAGCCGATTTGCGACACTGCTGTCGTAGACTCGGTCACCGACACGTATCACCATGCCGCCGATCAGATCGGGATCAACCGATTCGCGGAGCCGAACCTGTTTGTGCATTCGCGAGGCGAGCTGGTCGGTGATCTGAGACCGTAACGCATCGTCCAACGGGACCGCTGTTTGCACCGTGGCGACCACGCGATTGAGCATTTCGTCGTGGATGTCGTCTGCGGCATCGCGTACGGCATTGACGAATCCGAGACGTCCGCGGCCTGCCATGACCTTCAAGAACTTAACCAGCACCGGCTCGAAATTCTGGCCAAACAGCTTATCGATCACGCGCGACTTTTCCTCTTCGTCGATCCGCGGTGATGCGAATGCGGCGCGCAACTGGGGACTGGGATTGAGATAATCGTCAACGAGTGTCCCGAGTTGCTCGATCACCTTGTCGGTCACGCCAGCATTCTTTGCCGCGCCGACCAGTGCTCGGGCATACGTCTTGCCCAGCTGTTCAGCTCCGGTATCGAGCACCGTTTCGTGTTTGACGGCTTCACTCATGAGTGGTAACCCCGGCGTGCGCTTTCATCTGGCGATTCCAGGCCCGGTAATCGGGCCGCTTCAACGCTAATTTTCACTGGGCAGTCTGTCCAAGGATTGTCGAATCAGCTCGGCGTGGTCTTCAGCTTTCAATTCGCGACCAACCACTTGCTTGGCCACGTTGATGGCCATGTCGGAGGTTTGGCCGGCGAGTTCCGACAGCGCGACCTTCTTCGCCGTTTCAATGTCGGCAATGGCTCGCTCACGTTGACGTTCTGCCTCGCCTTTGGCGTCTTCGACAATGCGTTGACCCGTTGCTTCCCCGTCCTTGCGGGCCTCGGCAAGCATCGCTTGAACCTGGGTCGCGGCGTCGTCGAGTTTCGCCTGGTAATCGCCCAGCAGCGTTTTGGCTTCGAGGTTGGCCCGTTCGGCAGCCTCCAGATCACTGTGGATCTTGTCCTCGCGAGCCTGGAGGCCGTTGAGGATTGGCGGCCACACGAACTTGGAGAGAATCGCAAGAACACCGAGGAAGATCGCGATGTTGCAGACCGCCGACCCAATGTCGACTGACAGCAACGGCGGGTGATCCTCGTGCTCGGCGTGCGCTGCGGTACCGGAATCTCCATCGCTGGCCGGTGAATCAGCAGCAACGGCTACCGAGACACTCAGCGCAAGAATCGCACACGCGGCGTATCGACCGGCGCGGCCGAGAACAAGCAGCATCGGATTGCCTTTTCGGTTCATCTGTGGCGTCAAATTGGAAGACGAAATGGGAACGAGCGCTGACCAAACGTGTGCTGTGACATGCCAACTGGATCACCATTGCATCGGCGATCCGTTGTGAACGCGCATCGAGCGTCTGTTGAGCGGCCCGACGGGCTGATTACAGGATGTAAATCATGATCAACGCGATCACGGAAAGACCTTCGACAAGGGCCGCCGCGATCAGCATATTCGTGGAGATCGTTCCGCTCGATTCGGGTTGCCGCGCCATCGCCTCAACGGCCGATCCGCCGATCCGACCAATGCCGATCCCGGCACCAATCACCACCAAGCCCATGCCGAGTCCACCCAAGGTGCCGAGGCCAGTTTCCTGGGCCAGTAACATTCCAAATTCAAACATCTCTTATTCGCTCCTGAAGTAACTCTGGTGAGTTTGGTCTGTGCCGTGTTTCAGATTCAGACCGAGACGGGGAAAGGGTAAAAAGTACGTAGTCGAAGGAAAGTCAGTATTCATGAGGGGGACGGCATCGGTGTGATCCGGGATGGATCAATCAGCTTGTCCACATCCATTTGGCCTTCATCACCTAAGGCATCATGCTCATGTTCATGCTCGTGCTCGTGTTCATGGGCTACCATCGAAATGAACAGCACCGTGAGGAACGTGAAGATAAACGCTTGCAGAAAGCAGATGAAAAGCTCCAGCAACGTCAGCATGATCCCGCCAATGATGACCATCACCTCGACCCCATAGGCAAGCGAGTGCGATGATTCTCGCGCCAAAAATACGAGACCCACGAACGCGGCGATCACGAGGTGACCGGCCATCATCGTTCCAAAAAGTCGCATGGCCAAAACGGTGCACTTGATCAGCAGCCCCATCCACTCGAGCACGTAGAGCGGGATGCCGATCACCAGCATTTTCGGGTCGTCCCATCCCAACGGATTGAAATGGGCAAGAAAGGTCTTCAATCCGGTTTCCCGGATTCCAATGAACAGGATCGCAATGAAGCTGCACAGCGCCAGCATCACGTTGAGCGAAAGGTTGCCAGTCGCTGTGCCGCCCCAATGGGACAGGTGTGTATTGCCGGTCAACGATTGCAGGATGTATCCGATTGGAATCAAGCCGAGCACGTTGGCGAACAAAACGAAGAAGAATACGGTCCAGATGTAGTAGATGTACTTGTCGGTCAAAGGACCCAGATTGGGACGAACCACCTCGTCACGTATGAACGTGCACATGGTCTCGAACAATTGTGCCAGCCGTCCCTTGGTCTTGTAGGCATCGAGCCCTGGACCGCTCGGTCGCACCCGCGCCGCGACATATCCGAAGGTCAGCAGTACCATCACCGCGGCGAACAGACTCATCGCCAGGTGGTTGGTGATAAAGAATTCGTAAACCCCATCCTTGATGAACAAAGCGGGGATGTCGGTATCCTTGCTACCGACGTTCACCTTAAACAGATGATCCTCGTGCAGCTTGTGCGGCAGCACGTGTGAGAGAGGATCGGCGGCGGCGAGAATGAATTTCATCCGAGGCTCGTCTCAGGAAAACTTGGGGCCTTGACCGTCTTGGGTAACTCCCGCGCCAGCACAAAAACTTCGACAGAAGTCAGTAGCACGTACCAGCCGATCGTCATTCCCGCAATCATTTCTGACGATGTCGCCATGTGATAACGGCATGTCAAAAAGAGTGCAACGGTCCCAGCGAGCCGAATCCCCATTCCGGCGAAAAGGTTCATCGCCAGCCGCCCCGAGGCGGCGGCCGGAGTGGACCCGCTCGGCGCCGGGCCGAGGATCCCCGGAAGCATCGACAGAACGGCGATCCCGCCGCTGGCCGCGGCGATGACAATCAGATCAGTGAGGTTGATCAGGGTATGGAAGATGCCCGTCATGAATCCGGCGACGAGCAACGCCAGTGATACAACCCAAACAGCGAAAACCCAACGTAACACTCGCAAGTAGGGACCCCGAGGTCCCGCGGTTGACGGCGTTTGCAAGTGAGACATCGTCATGGCTCAATCTTCGTTCAGGCTTCGCACATTTCGTATGAATCGAATCATTCCCAGCGTGAATCCGATCAGCGCTCCCAAGGCGGTCGCGTAGCGGGTTTCGTGACCGCGTGCCGAATCGACGGCGTATCCGATACCCATCACAACAATGGTGAATCCGGCCAACTCGGTCCCCAGACCAAGGAGTCGCATCACGGAGGACCGAGGATGATGGGATAAAGGACTTCCCTGCATTGCGGCGGAACCACGTTTTGCGGCGTCAGACGTCTCGGGCGGAGCGGAATCGTACTCCCTTGGGGGGATCGGATCCGGGTGGGTGCTGTGATTCTCGGTTCGGCTGGAATCGTTTTCGGTCAACGCAACGCCTCCGGTAGCGGTGGTGATCGCGCTGGAATTGCTTGGCTACGGCGATAGTTTGACGTGCGGGTGATAGAAGACCAGAGGCAGCGACCGATCGCCGCACCCGACACGCAATCCCTGATCACTGCTGCTTTGCCAGCCGGATTTGGGGACAACGCCCGCGAGTCGATCATTTGGAGGCTTGGGCAAGCGAGAAAAGGTTTGGCATTTCTGACGAATCGGATGGGAAATCACGGGACTTTTTGGGCGAATGTCGTGATTCGGCGCGGCGGCGTCTAGAACTTATAGCAACCCCTTGGCATAATGTTTCAGGTGACGATTGTGCCATTAGTGCTGGTTGAGCGGGTCGTGAACCCCGCCTGAACGCCCTCAAAACGATGCCTCTACGAGATTTGACGCATCCGATTGACGGCGGGGCGACTGGGGAGGTCCGTGACTCAACCAACTTGGGTTGATTCCCACGGCATCCCCGCCTGGTCACAGCCCGCCAACGCTGAACCACGCGGCTTCTTCATCACTAGCTGGGATGCTCATTACGACGGGGACGCGGCGAGCACTCGGGACGACGGGCCGCCGACAAGATGTAACAACAAGTGACCAGGCTCGAATTGCCGAGACATAGGCGACGGCCCGGTTGGGTACTCCGGAGGTGCAGGTGATCACGACGGCAGACTTAAAGGCTCAAACACGTCGCGAGCTGGCTGATTTAGCCCGAAACTACGGGGTTGCTGGCTGGCACGGACTGAAAAAGGACGAGTTGATCGAGGAAATCAAGAAAGTCCAACGAAGGCTCAGGCGGAAGGGTCTCAGCGAGTCGACACCGCCGAAGGCCAAGTCAAAGCAATCCAGTAAAGTCAAATCATCCAAGCTCCAGAACGCGTCCAAGCTCCAGAACGCGTCCAAAGTCAAGGAGACCACGGCTGCTCCACGGACAGCTGCGGCCAAGCCGGCCCGCTCGGCCGGTAAGCCGAAACCTCTGCCAAAGCTTCCTGAACCGAAAATCTCAGCGAAAACTGCCCGCATCCGGGCTCAAATCCGCAAACGTCGTGAGACGACCCAGAAGAACAAGGACCTTTCGACCGGAACCCTTGTCGGTGGCGCTGCGGTCCAGAAAGGGGCCAAGCGGACCAAGGCATCTGAACCTCACCAGGATCGGATGATTCTGCTCGTCCGCGACTCATTCTGGTTACAGGCCAGTTGGGAAATCACGCGAGCCAGCGTTGAACGAGCCCAGTCGGCCCTGGCCGAGCGATGGCACACTGCTGTGCCGATGCTTCGACTGCTATCGGTCAGCGACGTCAGCAGCAATTGCGCCGAGAGTGTCGAACGCGACATTCCGATTCACGGGGGTGTCGACAACTGGTACATCGATGTGGACGATCCGCCTTCGCGGTATCGCGTCGTCATCGGCTATCTTTCCGATACTGGCGAGTTTTACACTGTTTGCCGCAGCAACGTTGTAGAAACGCCGCGGCCCGGTGAATGTGACCGTCTCGACGAGCACTGGCGTGACATCGCGGAAGATTACGAGCGGATTTATTCGCTCAGTGGCGGCTACGAAACCGATTGCGGTGACTTGAAAGAAGTCTTCGAGGAACGTCTGCGTCGTCCGATGCCACTTCGTGGCGAGCAGGGTCAAACGGTGGCTGACCCCGCTTTGCTGAGACAAAGCAAACTGCCCTTCGATGTCGATGCCGAGTTGATCATTTTTGGCAAGACGGTTTCATCCGCCTCGGTGATGGTCGCCGGCCGGCCGGTGAAATTGCAACCCGATGGATCATTTACGGTTCGTATGGAACTCCCCGACAAGCGACAGGTATTGCCGGTTACCGCGGAAAGCCGAGATGGTTTGCGCCAGCGGACGACGGTTGTCGCCGTCGAGCGGAATACCAAGGTCATGGAGCCGGTCGAACTGGACGATTGTTTGTAAGGGATTCTTTCGTCCCTCGACGCCGGCGACGGCTGCGGACGATCTGGATCTCACCTATCATATTTGCGTTCGAGGAACTCCCTCGAACGCTTTTTTGTTGCGCTCCCCGCCCCGCCCGCCGGTTTACGCCATGCTCGCACGCACATCTGCTTCCCTTTTGATGGCCCTCGTATTCGGTTTACCAGCGCTACGCGGCGACGAGAGTACAAGTGGCGATTCGTGCAACATCCTGCTGATCACCAGCGGGTGCTGTCACGACTACGATTTTCAAACCAAGGCGATGCAGCTCGCGATGGAAGATCAGGGTGTCGACGCCGTCTGGACGGTCGTCAACGAAGGCGGAAAAGGTACCGAGGCGGAGATCGACTTCTACGGCGAGCCGGACTGGGCCGAAGGTTTCGACGTCGTGATCCACAACGAATGCTTTGCCAATACCGCCGACCCCGAGTACGTCCGCAGCATTACCAAGCCGCACAAGGCTGGAACCAACGCCGTGGTGATCCATTGTGCCATGCACACCTATCGCGCCGCCGAAATTGATGATTGGCGAGAATTCCTCGGTGTTACCAGTCGCCGCCATGAACACAAAAGCAATTACAAGGTCGACGTGGTCGCAAAAAAACATCCGATCATGGCAGGCTTCCCCGATGGGCATCTGACAGCCAATGACGAACTTTACGTGATTGAGAAGGTGTGGCCCAACACGAAGGTCCTGGCGACATCGAGCAGTGAAAAAACCGGTGAGACTCACCCGGTTTTCTGGACCAACCGGTACGGCAAGGCCCGTGTGTTTGGAACGACGTACGGACATTCCAACGAGACGTTTGAGGATGAGGTTTTTCTCAAGGCGTTAACGCGTGGGACGCTGTGGGCCGCCGGAAAACTGCAGCCGAGGACCGGCAACTAGCCTCGCCCTACGAATCACCCGGAACCCAACCCGCGGGAATCAGACATATGCCGATCGAAGTCAATTGCCCTGAATGCAAGGCATTGCTTCGCCTTGCCGACGAACACGCGGGCCGGCAAGCACGATGTCCCAATTGTTCAGCCGTCTTCACCGCCACCGCCAATTCTTTGCAGGATTCACCTGGGTCCGATCCGCCGGCGTCCGATCCGAAGACGGCATCCGATTCCGCGGCGTCAACACCTCCATCGCCTTCTTCCGGTGGCCCAACGCCTTCTTCGGGTGGCCCGGCTGGGTCTTCGGGAAGTCCTCCATCGGGGTCGACTCGATCTTCGACGCACGTCGATGCGTCCAACCCCTATGCCCCGACGTTTTCGGAAACGTTCGACTCCCGTGCCGGTAATCTCGAGTCGCGGCGGATCAGCCTCGACGCGGTTTACTCCAACGCCTGGAGGATCTTCAAAGACCAGTGGGTCATGGCATGCACCGCGATTGTGATTGTTGGTGCGATCAACTTCGGCATGAACATGGCGCAGAACGTCTTGATACAAATTGCCGCTTCGATGGTGAACGAGCAGGCGGTTGTGATCGGGCTGCAATTTTTGATCGGCGCGGTTCGTTGGGTGCTTCAGCTATGGTTGCAGATCGGTCAGACGATGGTGATGCTCGATATCGCTCGCGGGCGGGACATCAACCTTGCGAAACTGTTCGGCGGCGGACCCTATTTGTTGAACACGGTTCTCGCAGTACTGCTGGTTGGCGTGGTCGTCGGTGCGATCGCGCTGGTAATGGTCGGGATTCCGGTTGGTGTGGTAGGGCTGGCGATGCAGGACGCCGAAGCGGCTGGGATCACCGCGGTCGTCGCGGTCTTGATTGCCATCACGCCGATTATTATCGTGTCGCTGATGTTTTCACAGATCCAATTGTTGATCATTGACCGGGGTGTCGGGGCCGTGGAATCGCTGCGTGAGTCGTATGCAATTACCAATGGGAACAAACTGACGTTGTTTGTGATCGGCATTCTTCTTGCCGCGATCGGCATGGGCGCGGCAATCGTAGGATTGCTTGCGTTGTGCGTGGGGATTATCCCGGCGATGATCGGCGTGAGTGCATTCGGTTCGCTCGTCTTCGTCATCTCCTACCTGTTCATGACAGGACAGCAGGTATCGATCCCGCGGTCATTTGCGGCCGAGCAACCCAATTTCCGCCCATCGGTAACTTAGGCGACCCAATCCATCGGGTCGCCGCGACGCTCAGGATTTCCTTTGCACGGCGTCGGCGTCGATCGTGTAATGACTGCCGCGATCCTGGCGATGCAGCGGATCGTTTTGGAATTCCTCGGCCGTATGCATCTGCACATTGAATCCCTTGATGTAACGACGCAGAACGAAGCGTCGGATCAGTTCTCGACCGGCGGGAACGAGCAATGTGAATCCGAGGGCGTCGGTCAGCAGGCCCGGTGTCAGTAACAATGCCGCTGCGAAGACGATCATCAAACCGTCCTGGATCTCCCGGCTCGGCATGCGTCCCTCGGCCAGTGCTGAGCGGAATCGAAACCACGCCATCACCCCCTCGCGGCGGGCGAGAATCGAACCGATCACCCCCGTGACCAGGACCACGAGAAATGTCGTTGCCACGCTGGTTGCCTGTGCCAGCTGCAGCAGCAGGTAGAGCTCGATCAGCGGGATGATGATGAATGCTGCTAATAGTCGAATCAACATGGAATCACTCGGAGTACTGTGTCAGCCAGATATTCGCATCGAATCCGGCCACCTTGGCAGATGCCCGTCCGCGGCCGAAAAACTGGGTGCAGATTCTATGCCGAAGATCGCTCGGTGTTCGGGAATAACGTCCCCCGACCAGGTCCTGGGAGGCGGCAGCGATCGTTTTCTCGAGCTGAACCGGTTCGCGTTCGGCACCATCGGGCATGTCATAGCAGTCGGCTCGGTGACCGCCAGATCGTGATCCGAAATGACTGTTTTGACGCGGCGGCAGGCGAGAGCTGGTCCCGGCAAGGCAGCGTCAACGCGGCAAGACGCCAAGTTCCGGTGATCGCTAGTCATGCGTTCGTTCCGTGTCACTCTTGCCGCTGATGTGCCGTGTCGGCTGGAGCGTTCGCGCCCTTGGTTGGGAATCACTGATAAGGGCGGGCGCGAGTCGAATGGTGGCGGACACAAATCGCCTTCACGTTTAGAATGAAGCCTCGTCCCGAAACTTGCCGCCCCACGCTTCACATATCCGGTTGAGGTCAGCCTTGAGATTCAAACTTGCCTGTTTCGCTGTCTTGTCGATCGCAGGTCTCTGTTTTTCGGCCCGCGCTTTGGCGGCGGAAACGATTTCGATCAACGATGGTCAACGCATTGCCATGGTCGGTAATTCAACCGCCGAGCGGATGAATCTGTTTGGTCATCTCGAAACGATGATGCAGTTGCGGTTTCACGATAAGCGACCCGCGATACGCAACTTCGGTTGGCCCGCCGATGAGGTCGGAAACCAGCAGCGTCCGGGCAATTACACCTTGATCGACGACCCGCTGAAGGTGTTTGGCCCCGACATGTTCTTTTGCTTCTTCGGTTTCAACGAGTCCTTTTCGGGTACCTCAAGTGAGGCGATTGAGAAGTTCCTCGCCGATTACCGAGCCTACATCGATCGGCAAACCAAGGATTTCACGCTGGATGGTCGCGAGCCGCGATTTGTGTTGATGACGCCGATTGCGTTTGAATCGACCGGGAACCGATTGCAGCCCGACGGGAAGGCGGAAAACAAGCGGTTGGCAGCGTACGCGGACGCGGTGCGCCGGCTCGCTCAGGAGGATGGGCATGTCGTCGTTGACTTGTACGAGGTGACCGCTCGCGCGTTCTCTCGTGATCCGGGCGCACAGTACACGATCAACGGCGTTCACTTGAATGAGCGGGGTGATGAACTGATCAGCCGCCACATCGATCGGCAACTTTTCGGAAGCGAGTTTCCGTTGACCGATCCCTCGCATTACACGCGGATTCATTCCGCTGTCACCGATAAATCCTGGTTCCACCTCCAGGACTACCGGATGCTCAATGGTTGGTACGTTTACGGCGGCCGCCGCACCTGGGATACCGAAACGTTTCCCACCGAGTATCGCAAGATTCGCGAAATGGTCGCCGTGCGCGACCGCTACATCTGGGATCTCGCGGCCGGGCGCGACGTCCCCAGGGCACCGGATGATTCCGCAACGGGCGAGGTGTTCATTCCCGAGACGATGTTCGGATCGCGCGACGAAAAGTTTCGCGAATTGCGTGAACCAAAAACGCTTGACTATCCCACACCGGAAGAATCGATTGCCCAGATGTCGGTGCCGGATGACTTCGACGTGAAATTGTTTGCTTCGGAACGGGAGTTTCCGGAACTCGCCAACCCCACACAGATCGCTTTTGACAACCGCGGCCGGTTGTGGGTTTCTTGCATGGTGAACTACCCACAGTGGTTGCCGAACTCGTCGAAGCCTAACGACCGCCTGCTGATTCTCGAAGACACCGACGGCGACGGCATGGCCGACGACTGCAAAGTGTTCTACGACAAGTTGATTTGCCCTACCGGGTTCGAGTTTTACGACGGCGGCGTGTTGGTAGTCGACGAGCCACGCATCTTGCACCTGAAGGATACCGATGGCGATGACGTCGCCGATGAAGTGGTGCAAATACTCGATGGCATCGCCACCGACGACACCCATCATGCGATGGGCGCGTGGGAATACTCGCATGGCGGTCTGTTGCACATGCAGGAAGGAGTTGCCATGTCGACGACGTTGGAAACACCCTGGGGTCCGCTGCGCACTCATGGGCCCTCGGGATCCTACGTTTGGGATCTTCCATCATTGAAGATTCGTCATTTCCGAACACCGGCCTACGGGAACCCCTGGTGCCTGGTGTTCGATAAATGGGGAAATGGTGTCATTGGCGACGGAACCAACGCTCAACAACATTGGGCGAGCTTGTTGTCAGGTGCGCCCGTCCAGTCCCGCCGCAGCGTCCAGCCGATCTTTGACAACGAAGGAATGCGTCCGGCCGTGGGCAGCGATTTCCTGTACTCACGTCACTTTCCCGATGATGTGCAGGGAAAATTCATTTACGCGTGCGTGATCAACATGCACGGAATGCCCATGTTCGATGTTCACGACGAGGAAGGGACGGCTGGATTCACGGGACAGCGGGTCGAAGATCTTCTCGCATCGACCGACATGTTCTTTCGCCCGGTTGACCCAAAGATCGGCCCCGACGGAGCGTTATGGTTTGGCGACTGGTGCAACGCACTGATCGGACACATGCAATATTCACAGCGCGATCCGAATCGTGACCACGTCCACGGCCGTATCTATCGGATGGTCAACCGCAACAAGCCGCTGATCGAACCTGAGACCCAGGACGGAAAAAGCATTCAGGAATTGCTCGGCCAATTGACCTCTTACGAAACGAGAACGCGATACCGTGCCCGCCGGGCACTCCATGACCGCGAACCGCAACAGGTGCTCGAGGCAGTCGCCAACTGGATCGACGACACCGATGATGCGAACCAATTGTGCGAAGCCCTGTGGTTGCAGGAATACTTTCACCGCGTTGATCCCAAGCTTGTTTCGCGGATACTCGACAACGACGACTTCCACGCGCGTGCCGCTGCGATCCATGTTGTTGGCAACCAGTGGCAATGGATGGACAACCCCAACGAATTCCTGGTCCGCGGTATCGAGGATCCGAATCCTCGCGTTCGACTTGAAACTTTGCGGGCGGTCAGTTTTCAGCCGTCACAGGAGGCAGTGGGAATTGCTCTCCGTGTGATCGAACAACCCACCGATCCTTGGATCGATTACGTTCTCGAACATACGCTGCAGGCGCTGCAGCCGGTTTGGAGCGAGGCGATGAAAGATCCCGAGTATCTTGCCTCTTCTGTCGAGGCGCGTCAGAAGCTGATGGACTATCTCTATGCGACCGGTCCGGGCGCAAAGATCTACAAGCCGCTTCGCATCGTGTCCAATCCAGATTCAAGCGAACAGGAAAAACGACGGGCATTGGCCCAACTGGTTGCGGCCGGTGGCGGCAACAAGTCCAACGGTACAAAGATTTTCGAGCGAGCGTGCGGCGCATGTCACTTGCACGGGAAAATCGGCAAGGAGTTTGGTCCCAAGCTAACCGACGCCGGCCAGCGGTTGACCAAGGAGCAAATGATTCGTTCGATCGTCTGGCCCAACGAAGAGATCAGCAAAGGCTACGAGACGGTCGCGGTGCTGACCTTCGACGGACAACCTTTCAATGGATTTGTGCTCAGCGAGGACGATGATTTTCTAACCCTCGGTGTGGCGAACGGAAAAACAGAAAAGATCGCCAAGGACGACATCGAGATTCGCAAGCCGATGAACGCGAGCAGCATGCCCGAAGGTCTGCTTCAAACAATCGCGCCAAGCGAGTTTCTCGATCTCATCGCCTTTCTCTCAGGCGACTGGATCTCGACTGATCCCAACAAACGGTTGCCGCTGCGCAAGCACGGTGACTTGGTCGAGGTCTCACGTGATTCGAAGGTCAAGTTGGGTAAGGATTTCCCGTCGAATTACAGCACCGAAACCAACCTGTTGCTCAGCGGCAAGCAGCCTCGGCAACAGGATTTTGCGTTTCATTCGGCCGGGTCACCGTCGAGTTCGACCGACGTGATCATTCGTCTGAATCAACCTGCCGAAATTCGCCATGTTGAATTGGAGAATCGACGCAATGCAAAATTTCACGCCCGCGCCGATGGTTTGGCGATCTGGGTCAGCGATGATGGCGAGAAATGGGAGCATGTTTGGTCGAGTGAAAAGCCGCAGGCCAAGTGGTCGTTCGACCTGCCCGAGGGAACCCGTGCCACGTTCGTCAAACTGGCGTTGACCAAGCAGGGAATCTTCCATTTGAATCAAGCTGTCTTTTACGGACATCCATTGCCGAGCGAATCGGAAAAGTGAGAATCGACGCGGCAAACCGTTGTTTCGTTGGAAGTTGTTTCCGTTCGGTGCGGGTTGTTTTGACCTCATGATTCGGGCACCCAAAGGGATTGAGCCTGGCCTCCCCGCCGCCTCGCTTTGATACGAACGTACGGCGCGATGTAGGTTGCGCGGTGGGCAAACGTGCCGCGCGGTGCGTCGCGCCGAGCGTGCAGCGGTTCGCTGAGGTCTTCAATCATGAACCCCGCGCGGCAAATCCCGCCAATCAATTCTTCCCAGCGGTGCAAGAACTCAACCGCGCCCGATTCACGTAATCGACGTCCGCTGGCCGAATCGCTTCGAATTTCGGGAACGGGTCGGTCGCTGTAGTACGGATGTCGGATTTCGAACGCTCCGCCGGCTGTGGGATCAATCGAAGCTTGCAGACTTGTCGGTTGCTTGTGCTGGCTAATGTAGATGCCGCCCCGGCGGGTGACCCGCGCGACCTCGGCGAATACCCCTTGCACGCTCGGCAAGTAACAGGTGCTGACGGGATGGATGACGACGTCGAACTCGCCTTCCTGGAGCATTGAAAGATCGTCCATGGAGGTCTCCAACAGCCTCATGGAAAAGCCGCGATGGGCCGCGACCCGACGATCGAGTTCAAGCATCGCGCCGCTGAGATCGACCACCGTGACATTGGCTCCTGCCGCAGCGTAGAGCGCGCTCTGGCGTCCGCCGCCCGCGGCAAGGCATAAAAGGTTGAGCCCGGCGACCGACTCCCCGAGCCAACCTGAACCGTCGACAGTGGTCAAAGGATCAGCTAGTTCGTCATCCCGTGAGGGTCGGCAGAGAGGATCTTGCCCCGCCGCCATAGCGTCGTAGACCTTGCGATTTGTGCGGAGAATGTCGTCGTGATTCATGGTGCTCTGGCCTCGCTGCGACCCCCCAATGCAAGGAGTCATTTTGGCCGAAATGGCTGGTTTTGCCCGCAAAAAAAGGCCAAATCCCGGTTTGCTGGCACTTTCTACCTCCGTGACGGGAACTTTGCACGCCGATACGGCATCGGATCGTTATCGGAGGCATCGGATGCGTCCGACACAAGGTATCATGCCCGCCAATCGATCTCGGGAGATCGAGGAGGCGGGAACACCCCACGTCCGCGGATGCGGCGAAACGGTTTTCAAAATGTCTATTCCCAGAGAACTCCTCGACCAGTTGCTGACTGGGTATCTGGATGATGCCCTCAGTGCCGATGAACGCGCACATGTGCAGCAGCTTCTCAATTCGGATGGGGAGGTCGTCAAGGAACTCGCTCAATTACGAGAATTACGTCGATCCTTGCAAGCCGTCGCGAAAGCTGATTCGGACATCAAGCTCGATCCTGGATTCGCGGACCGTGTTCTCGGTGCGGCCGTCGCGCGTGCCAGCGCCGAGGGCCTTGCCGAGGATCACCCTCTGGTCCGATTGGCGGAACAACCCAGTACCACGCGAACAACGGGAGATGGCTCCGTTTGGCGGGTGGCCGGGATCCTTGTGGCCCTCGCCGCCTCAATCGCGATCGCCGTGTTCACGCTACGGCCCGCCGCAGACGATCCCCGATTTCAGATTGCCGTCGTGCCGGATATTCCGATTGTCGATCCCGGTGCCGCGGTTATTCCAGATCCGGTTGGGATCGTCGAACCTGAACGCGAACCAAGCGGAGTTCTTGATCCTGGCCTTATCGCAAGCGGCTCGCCGACGGGAGTCGAACCCGAGTCGGGTAACCCCGACGGAGGTACAGCTTCGGTTGAGTCGGTCGCCGGCAATACGGACATGGATCGGGCCGTTCCATCGACGCCCGAACTGGCTACCCCCGAACTGGCTACCACCGACCTGGATTCCGACGCGGCAGGTGTCGGAGCCATTTTGGTTTTGCATATCAAGCGAACCAACGCAGGACGCGAGTCGCGCGCGGTGATCGAGGCGATGCGTCTTGCTTCCCTCGCCGAGGCAAGCAAGAAAGAAGTCACCAGCGACATGGCCGGATTTGTGAGCGAAACACAGGAAGAGTCCGGCGAAGCTTCATTGCTGTATCTCCAGGCTCCGGCAAAAAATCTTGACCGGTTCTATCTGCGTCTGCTGTCGGACGAAGAGGGAATCGAATCGGTTGGGATGTCGATTGCCTTTAAGGCACCAATCTTGAGAGTGGTCGATGCGTTGCGTGCGGAACCGACCGCTGTGCGGCATCAAAGCGCATCGATGGAACTGTTGAGCGACGAAGGGGTTGTGGAGCACATTGTCGCTGAACTGCGCCAATTGGAGTTCGCCCCAATGAATCGTGGGGCGATGGATTTACGCCCGACCAAGGGAGCCGACGAAATTGCCCAGGTCTTGGTGCTGATTCGATAGACTCGCTACGACCAGCCAACTCGCTTGGTGGGTCGATGCGGCCGCGGCGAGAAACCCCGGAGACCGGGGTTCGAAAAGACGCCGGCCGATGCCGCGAGAGGGAGTGACAGGACAATTGTCAGATCGCAGCCGTTAAACGCGTTCCTTAAACCACCTGTACACCCCGTCCCGAAGCATCGACCGAGCAGTGCACAATGTAGTTCACGGTTCGGTTCAGTTAACCCGTGAGAGAACAATCTCGAGAGTTTTTCTTAGCGCCGCCCCGCTCGACCTCATCCCCTGCATTTCCTTGGGCCACAGATCGATTTCCATTCGATTCACCACGCCGGATCGCCCAATCACGGTTGGAACGGATAAGGCAACGTCGCGAATCCCGTAGCAACCTGACTGAACGCTACTGACCGGAAGCACACATTGCCGGTCCAGCGCGATCGATTCGATGACATCCCGAATCGCGATTCCTACTGCGAATCCGGCCCCTCCTTTCCGCTTGATCACCTCGGCCCCGCTGCCTCGGGTGCGCGTGAAGAGTTGGTTCACCAAGCCAGGATTCCAACCGGGGTACTTATCCAGCGGCAGCCCCGCGATTGTCGCGC
>JAHELS010000102.1 GCA_024644085.1 Rhodopirellula sp. | reverse complement strand
GATCACAATCCAGGTCGAAGTGGAGGCGGACCGAGGAGGTGAGCCGGAAAAATTGACCCGGGCCGAAGTGACCTACGTGGCGGTCGAAATGGAAGGAGCCCAGCGCCACCCGATCCCAATCAAGGACGAATGAGTTGCAAAATAGGCGTGCCGTGGGATCATTGACCCTCGATTGCAGAACTGAATCGTAGAGGACAGATCATTGAAAGCGAGTTTGCGAAATCTCGTTCTCGTCTACGACAGCGCGTGATCGCCCAATTCGGTTTATTTTCGAATATGTAAAATCGGGTCGTTTCCGCGCCCGGGCCGGCCCGCACCCGTGCCGGTAACACAGAAGCGAGGTCTCGGTCCGAGGTCTTCGGCGCGCAGCTCGCAGCAAAAGGCTGGCACACCCAAGAAAAGGCAAAACGATGACGGTCGATTCTCAATCCATCACGCACAGCGAGATACCCGCGACGCCCATTCCCGGATGGACTCCACTGTTCGCGTCGTGTGGCGCGGCGCTGTTGGGCGTGCTGATGATCATCACCGGTGGCGCGTCGGGAGGACCAATGGGTGCGATTCTCGTCGTTCTTGGTATCATTGCCGTTCTTGCTGCGCTGGTCGCCATGTTCGGTTTGATGGCGATCGCACCCAACAGTTCGCGCGTGCTTTTGTTGTTCGGCGAGTACCGGGGGACGGCCCGCGAGTCCGGATTCTTCTGGGTCAATCCTTTCTATTCGAAGAAAAAGGTCAGCCTCCGTGTGCGCAATTTCGAGACCGGTTCCTCATCGACTCCTGAACACAAGAATGCGGAGGGGAAGATCGTTATCCCCAGGTCGCGAAGTGCCGGAAGGCCCTCGAAGGTCAACGATCGAGACGGCAATCCCATCGAGATTTCGGCGGTAGTGGTCTGGAAAGTCACCGACACGGCCGAAGCGATGTTCGAGGTGGATGACTACGAACACTTTGTCGAGGTACAGAGCGAGGCGGCGCTGCGCAGTCTCGCCACGCGGTATCCGTACGACAGCCGCGATGACGAAGTGTCGTTGCGGGGCAGCACGGACGAAATCTGCGACCGACTCTGTGAGGACATCCAGGAACGATTGGACAAGGCCGGCGTTACCGTTCTCGAAGCCCGCATCAGTCATCTTGCCTACGCGCCGGAAATCGCCGCGGCGATGCTGCAACGGCAACAGGCGGGCGCCGTCGTTGCCGCGCGTACACGGATCGTCGACGGTGCTGTGGGGATGGTCGAGATGGCCCTGGAACACCTCAACCGAGACGGAATCGTGGAACTCGATGACCAGCAGCGGGCATCGCTCGTGTCAAACCTGTTGGTCGTGCTATGCAGCGACCGGCACACTCAGCCAGTGGTGCAGACCGGGGTTTGAGCTCCGTGCTCTGCCTCGCCTGGCAGGTCCCGGCTGATGCCGCTGATCACGAGAAGAATGAAGCGACGCGGACGGGACTCGAACCCGCAACCTCCGGATCGACAGTCCGGGGCTCTAACCAATTGAGCTACCGCGCCTGGTAGGCTTCGACACAACCACCTTGGGCTGGATCGCGAATTATATCGACCGAGTGAGCAGTCGCAAGACCGGCCCTATCAGGCCCCTTGGACAGCGCCTTAACGGGCGCGGCAACTGGCGATTTGTCCGTATGTGATGGTTACAGCGGTCATGCAGACCTGCTGGCCCAATCCTCGCCCCGATTTGCACTTTTCACCTTCCTGGTTGCTCTTTGGCGTGACCTAGATTTGCGATGCAGGTCGCGCGCCTCGGGTGCCGCGAGCGTAGAAACTTTGACACCTTGGACGATACCGGGTTCATCATGCTTACCGCCATCCTCGCCGATTTCTCGCTGAGCGTCTGGTTTTTTGACGCCTGGGGTGAATTGGTACGATATTTCTACTCGATGAACACAATCCAGTACGGCGTTGTCGCCGGCTGTGCTGTGGCGTTCGGGTTCCTCTGCCTCAAGGGCACCAACATCAATCGTTGATCGATCGAATCACGAATCCATCAACCATCTCCATCGGCCCGCATGAGTTCATCGGTGGTGATCGGTGATCACTGACCATCCAATGCCCGTGTGCCGACCGGTCGCGAGCAGACTGGATGCTCCGCCGAGGCGTGATCGATCGAGTCCCCTGTAGCGCGGGCTCCATCCCTGGGAAAATCTCTTTAGCTGGCAATACTTGCCTTGCGGGGCATCTGACCGAGGGACCCCCCGAAACGTGGCGAAGTGGCGGCCGGATCGCCCTCGCCCACCTCTCGACTCTCTGTGTGCCAACGTGAAACTGTCGCGTGAGGCCGACCGGAGGTGCAAAAAATTTGCACTTCGGCGGTCCACCGGTATCATAAGCGTTCTGCGGCGAAATGGCCGCCTTGCTCTCCCCACCAAACCTGTGAAGGAGTCGAACGATGCCGTTGTTTGAAATTGAGACTGACGCACATATCATCATCACTTGGGCTGAAGACGAGGATGCAGCTCAAGGGGTGGTGTCGGATGCTTATCCGAGCGACGAGGTGGTTCGCATGACGAAGCGGCCGCGTGACACGTGGGTGATCAGCAAAGGAGCACTCGGGCTGACCAACACGACTCTCGATCCTTGCACGGTGGCCCGTGATTGCCTGAGCCGCTCGGCCGGGGACAAGGTCAACGCGATCCGGTTGTATCGGATGGAAACGGGCAGCGATCTTGAACACGCAAGAAAGGCAATTGAATCCAATATGGTGATGGGTTGGTAACGGACATCGACGCGGCCATCGGATAGAATGAGCCGTCGTTGTAATTGTCCCATCCATTTCCGCTTGATCACGAACGCTGATGCCGCGCGTCTCCTTTCTGCTCGCGCTCTTCTGTTTGCCGTTCGTGATCGGGTGCGAGGGGTGTCGTCGCGATTCGGACCCTCAGGCCGAAGACGAGAAAGAGGCGCCCCTCGAAGATTTCTCCGCGCGGAATCCCCAGGTTTTTCCGGGCGATGCGAACCCGGTTGCTGGTGGCGTCAAACCGGGGCATTGGATGACCGCTTCGCAGTCGCTCAAGAGCAACAAGACCGACGCGCGCGGCGAACTGCTCAGCCGCGCATCGGCCACCGCATCGAGCTTCAACACCGGCGAGGAGGAATCGACGCAGGGGGACATCCCGACGCTTCGCCCGGTCGTGTTGCCCAAAGGCCAGTCACGCCGGTTCGATTTTCGCATCCTCGCGCCGATTGCCGGCCGCGGTGACCAGAAGCGAAGTTTTCTCAGCAGCCGATTCGTTTCCACCGGGCGTACCGTTTTCTTCGATACCGGTCGCCAACCGTTCAACGTGCTTGCCGGTGAAGAATTCTTTTTTGTCGTCCTGACCAATCGGCCCGAGCGGTTTGCAAAGTTTCAGGTCTCCGATTGGGTCCGACCCTATCGCGACGAGCTCTCGTTTACCGAGAACAACAAAAAAGCGAATTATCGAATTGTCATTCCACGCACCGACGATTTGTTGCCGCTTTCGGAAACGATGCTCGATTGGACCAGCACGGCGGTGGTGCTCTGGGACGACCTCTCACCCGACGCGCTGACACCGCAGCAGCAAACGGCGATTGCCGACTGGGTTCGATTTGGTGGACAGCTGATCGTCAACGGCGCCGAGGCGACCGATGCCGTCTCCAAGTCCTCTCTGGCCGATCTGTTGCCGCTGGTGCCCACTGGCAACATAGAACTCAATCCCGATTCGGCGACCGAATTGCTCAATCGCTGGGCCGTCGAAACTGATTCGTCGACCGATCAACAAATTGCGCTGCTGCGCAGCCAGTCGGGACGCGTGGCGGTGGACGGACGCGCGGCGAGCGATGCTGAGGCTCTGCCGGATACCGGTAATCTCGTTCTGACGCGACGGATCGGCGGCGGTCGCGTCGTGCAGCCACGCTTTGACGTCACCAGCGACTGGCTTGTCAATTGGCAGTCGTACGACAGCTTCATCAACTCGGCGTTGCTGCTGAGGCCGCGACGCCAATTGGTGGAATCCCAGGACGCGGAAGAGTCCGCGTTTCTGCAGCAGGTTTATCCTGACTTGAAATCGATCGCTTCGGATCCGGCAATCAATTCAAGGTTTCGCATCGCGGCTCGTGACGCCGTGTTACGTCTCAATACCCCCGGCGACAATGCGGTTTCCGCCGCACTGAGCCGGTTCGATCCGTTGACCTACGTCAACTCGTCGTCCGGGATCAGCGGCTGGAATGACGACAGCGATGCGATCGCCGTGTGCCGCCAAATCCTCCGCAGCGAATCGGGAATTGAAATTCCCAAGTCATCGCTCGTTGTCCGCTCGCTCGGTTACTACCTGTTGATCCTGGTGCCGATCAATTACTTGTTGTTTCGTTTGCTCGGTCGCCTTGAGTTTGCCTGGTTGGCGGTTCCAGTGATCGCGATTGGCGGCGCTATTTGGGTCGCCCGTGCGGCTCGGTTGGACATTGGCTTTGCCCGCAGCCAAACGGAAATCGCTTTGTTGGAAATGCATCCTGATTATCACCGGGGGCACCTGTCGCGCGTTGTCGCGATCTACAACTCGCTTTCGGACAGCTACGATGTCGAATTCAAAACTCTCGACGGTGCTGCGTCTCCGATCTGGGGTGGCGGTTCGGATCCCAATCGTGACGGAGCGGTTTTCCGAATGGGATTCGCCGAGGGCCCGGTGTTGGCGGGTTTGGCGGTGGGCAGCAACCAGGTCCGAATGGTGCATGCCGAACAGATGCTCGATGTCGGCGGGCCGATTCGCGTCGATACCAACGGACAACTGGTCAATCAATCCGAATTTGACCTGTTTGACGCGATGGTGATTGAACGAACACTGGACGACAAAGTCCGTGTCGCATTGGTCGGCATCTGTGACGGCGGATCAGCATCAAGTTTGCGATTCCAGGATATGTCCACGCCCGAGATTCCGGACGACTTGCCAATGCAGACGGCGGTTCTGCTGCGCCGCTTGGCATCGCCCGGTGCAATGGCGAAAGGTTCAATGCGATTGGTTGGCCGGATCGAAGGCAGTGTGCCGGGAATGTCGATCACGCCGGACGCAAATCAATCTTCTGCGCAAACGTTGGTGCTTGCGCATCTCAAGCACGCACCATTGCCCGAACCAAGAATCGACGTGAATTTGATTGGCGACTTTCGCGATGTGTTGAAGGACAGCGCCGAGGACGCCGATGGTGACGTTAACGACGACGAAAGAGCTCGATGATCACACTCAAAGGTTTTGGCAAGGATTACGGGGATTTCACCGCCGTCGAATCGATCGATCTACAGATCGAGGCGGGGGAAACATTTGGATTCATCGGACCCAACGGCGCCGGCAAGAGCACGACAATCCGATTTTTGGCGACGCTGCTGCGAGCCAGCCGTGGCGGTGGCGAGGTGGCCGGTTGCGATGTGATGGGCGATCCGGTCGGAGTGCGGCAAGCAGTCGGTTACATGCCGGACAACTTCGGCGTCTACGACGGCATGCGCGTGTGGGAGTTTCTCGACTTCTTTGCGGTTGCCTATCGGATCGGAAGAACCGAGCGGAAACAGATCATTGACAACGTTCTTGAACTTCTCGATCTCTCTCACAAACGGGACGACTTTGTAAACGGTCTTTCGCGCGGCATGAAACAGCGTCTCTGTCTCGCCAAGACGCTCGTGCATGATCCGCCGGTTTTGATTCTCGACGAACCCGCCAGCGGGCTTGATCCGCGGGCCCGCGTCGAAGTCAAGGCACTGCTGAAAGAGCTCCGCAAAATGGGCAAGACGATTTTGATTAGCAGCCACATCCTGACGGAGCTTGCCGACTGCTGCACGTCGATTGGTATTATCGAGCGCGGTCAGCTCTTGATGCACGGACCGATCGACACCGTGTACCGTCAGATTCGCCGAAATCGTCATGTCGAGATTCAGTTCATGTCCGGCGAAGAAGCGGGGCTCTCGATCCTGCGCAGCAGCGAAGCGCTTCGATCGCTGGACATTGAACCCAACGGCGTGCTGGCGGAATTGGAAACCGATGACGAAGGGCTTGCCCAGTTGATGGAGCAGTTGATCCGCGAGGGTGTCCGGTTGAAATCCTTTAACGACCGCGCTCCAACGCTCGAGGACGTTTTCATGACCGTGACCAAGGGCCTGGTGACGTAGTGGGATTGTTTGGCGGCATCGGAATGTGCTAGGTCAACATCGATTCGATCTGCTCGGCAACCGCGCGTGGGTCCATCGGTGTGCTGACATCGACCAGACGGATTTCGCTGAACGACCGCAGCCAAGTCTCCTGGCGGCGGGCCAGTTGCCGAGTGTGTGCCGAAACCAACTGGATCAATTCGTCGATCGTGTCGTCGTCGCTTCCGGCGTCAATCCACTCGATCACTTCCCGGTATCCCACCGCTTGTGACGCAGTCCGCGAAAGCGCTCCGTAACTGGAAAGCAGCCAGCGGATCTCGTCGATCAGCCCGGCCTCGAACATCTGCGTGACGCGTTGGTTGATGCGATTGTGCAGTTCGGGGCGCGACCACGCCATCGAAAAGACGTTGCACGATTTGCCGTCGCGGCAACGATCGAACTGCGTTTGCCGGTGGCTGATGGGCGTGCCGGTATGGCGGGCAACTTCCAGTGCGCGAATCATTCGCCGCGCGTCGTTCGCTCCGATTCGATGAGCGGCCAGCGGATCGACCTGTCGCAGTCGCTCGCGAAGTGCCTCGATCCCGTGCTGCTGGAGATCGTCCTCAACCGCCTGGCGAAACTCCCAATCCGCCGGCGGACCGGGATCAAAACCACGCAGAATCCCTTTGAGAAACATTGGCGTACCGCCCGCGATGATGGCGGGCCGGCCGGATTCCTTCAGACGGCGAACCTCCGCGTGAGCAAGGCGCAAATAGCACGCAACGCTGAATTCTTCTGACGGATCAACGATATCAATCAAGTGGTGTCGGACGCGGTTCCGTTGCGCGGCGGTGGGCTTCGCCGTTCCGATGTCCATGCCGCGATAGACCGCGATCGAATCGAGCGACAGAATCTCGCCGCCAATTCTCTCAGCCAGCGAGACTGCGACGCTGCTCTTGCCAGATGCTGTGGGCCCCGTCAACACAATGGCATCATCGATCAACGGCGCAAGCGCCGCTGACTCGTCGGCCTCTTCGATATCGTCTTGCTGTTCTTCGCTCGTGCTCAAGTTTCAATCCGGCTGAATTCGATTGGCGCGGGGATGCGCTGCATCGCTAATTCCATTGGATGTGGAGTCGCCCGAGCGGTGCAACCGTGATTCCTGGAGCCACCACCGAAAAAACTCATAGATCTGTTCGTTCGATTCTTCAGTGGGCGCATGGGTGTCGCGGTTGGTCATGGCGACGCGATTGTCGAAGCCGAGAAGCCGGTTGACCGCAATCGAGTGATTCAACGCCGGCCAACGTTCCAAACCATCGGCGGTTCCGCCAGAGACCAGAAACGGTCGTGGTGCCATCAAAGCGTGCAGCTGGACCAGGTCGTGACCATCGGTGACAAGTTGCCGGTAGGCTCCCGTCCGCTCCTGTCCCTCGCTGGGCAAGCGACGAAACTTCTGCGGTCGATCTTTGTGATTCACTTTTCCCAACTCAAAACCAAGGTACCATTCATCCCAGTAATTGATGCTGCCACCAGGGTTCTCCTTGCGGCGGTCGCGTTCGTCAAACACGATCCCCGCGTCAGACCACGCGGCGCACGCAAACTTTTCGTGCAGACAGGACGCGAATAACGACCATTTTCCTCCGAAGGAATGTCCGACGATTCCAATTCGGTCCGGATAGACCTCGGGTCGCTGCGTCAGAAAGGTGTGCGCGTTGGCCGCCGCGTAAGCGAGAGCCGAAAGTGGTTGAACATGGACCGGTCTTCCTTCGCTACCGAAATACTGTCCCCGGTGTCCCGCTTGGCGCGCATCGTCAAAGTTGACACCCGAGTTCGGTTTTCCGATCGCCAAGGCGACGAAACCCCGTTTGGCAAGTTGCCATCCGAAGTCACGCAGTGGGACGCCCAACCCCACACCGCTTTGCGCGTCGTAGTAGGGCACCACGACCGCTGGGAAAGGACCGTCGCCATCGGGGATCAGCATGAAGGCGTCGACCATCTCGCCACCAATCCCGATTCCAATGCGCAATTGACGTTGCGTGATCTCCTCGCGCCGGGTGACCGCAACCGACTCGACCGCGGGCCGCTGAATCAAATCGGGCCAGGGGCCCAAGACGTTGTGCCAGGTCTCCGAAATCTGTTCTCGACGTTGTTTCCACTGTTGTGGCGAGGTAACTTTCGTGCCGTCGGGAAATTGGAGTGGCGAACGGTAGGTGCCGAAATCGCTTGCGTATTTGTCGGGTGGTCGAAAGAATCGCGATAGCGACTTCGGCGGAGATTGGTTTTCCGCTATCCACGCTCGCCGTCGCTCGGCGTCCTGTGCGATCCGCGCTTTGCGAGCCGAAATGCTGCGGAAAGTCCAGGGCCACTTTGCATTGGCGGGAAAGGAGTCGAGCACACGTTGTAGCTCACGCCGTGCATCGAGATCCGTATTCCTCAACGGCGTCTGTTCCAGAGGATCGACCGCTAGATCGTAGAACTCGCCACTCGAGTACAGCTTGTGTCGCCGATCCCGCACAATCCGCGCGTCGGCGTATTGGGTGAACGTCCAATTCCGTTGCCAACTCTGGTCCGAATTTTCGCGCAGCACGGCGGCAAAGCTTTGGCCGTCGATTGCCACATCCGCCGGCAAATCCGCGCCGGCCAGATCCGCAAGGGTCGGCATCACGTCCGCGGCGCTAAGCAGCGCATCGCTCTCGCAACCTGATGGAATCCATTTCGGGCAATTGACGATCAAAGGCATGTTGATGCCGCGTTCGGTCAACGAGTAAATCCCTTCTTCGGAGATGCGGCCGTTTCGCATTCCTCCCAAACTTTGCGTCATCCCCTGGTCCGAGCCGGTATCGGTGCCGTTGTCAGTTGCGATGAACACGAGGGTTTCCTCACGCAGGGCGAGTTCATCGAGCGTTTGGATCATTCGCCCGATCAAGTGATCGGCGTAGCGAACCATCCCGGCGAACTTTTCCCGTGGTGAAGCATTCTCGTCCGGGCTGAGCGGCGTTGTCGTCACAGGAATGTGGGTAAGCATTGCCGACTGGTAGAGCAGAAAGGGTCGATCGCGATTCCGCCGCATAAAATCGATCGAGAAGTCGGTGAACACGTCCGGTCCGAATTTTCCCTGGGTGTCGATTGGTTGGCCGTCGATTTGGATGAAGGCATCCCAGTAGCGTTTCTTGTGAGCCGGCAGCCCCGGTTTCGCTTCGGGCCAAATGCAGTGCTCCTGAAATCCATGCCTGGCCAATGCGTCGCTTTGCGCTGGGTCAAACAGATCGTTGATTTGCCATTTGCCGGAGATACAGGTTCGGTAGCCGGCGTCGCGAAGCACGCGGGCAAACGTGATTTCGCGATTCCAGTCCAGAAAACCTCCGCCGTAAATCGCGCTGTCGTGATGGGTGTGCCAGCCGGTCCGAAACGGGAATCGTCCGGTCAACAGCATCGTTCGCGTTGTGCTGCAGACGGGCGTGACGTAAAAGTTTCGAAACTTCATCCCGGTGTAACAGAGACGATCGATGTTCGGAGTCTCGTTTTCCTGGCTGCCGTAGCACCGAATCCAATCTTTGCCAACGTTGTCCAACAAGATGAACACGATGTTGGGCTGACGATCGCGGGCGGCATCCTGAGCTTGCGCAATCGGGGCACAAACCAGGCAAACCAACAGTGCCAGAACTGGGTATTTCATCAGTCGTCTCTCGTCGTTGCAACGCTTTATCACCGAGAACCACACTATCCGGTACCCGGATCCGATATCGCGTATTGCAGTGTCATGTTTGGCTCGACCGTTCTTTCGCCAAAGTACATTCTGGTCAGATCACGAACAGGTTGAAATCCGAGTGAGGTGGCGAGCTTCGCGGCGTCGGCGTTCATGACGTCCCAGAAAACTCGGTCACTTTCGACACTCCGCAAAAGCTGCATGACGATTTCGCGGGCGACCGCCGGCGACTCAGCGATCAGAGGACCAACATAATCAGCGATTGCACCCCGTCGCAGCATACCGAATCCGTCGTCGGTGACATGAACGTGCGAATCATTGGCCAGTCGCATCAGCCATTGCGTGCGATTCACCGCAAATGCCCGCCGATCGAGTGCAAAGTGTGTTTCCCCCAGCCGATCGTGGCAGTCAACCGATTCTCGCGAAATGTGCCGGCATTCCCATCTTTGAAAGGTCATCTCCGGCGAGAATCCGAGTGTTTCGTAGACACTTTGGCCCAACGGAGTGGCGTCCAGTTTGACGCTCGCGATACCCCGGTTGCGAATGTAGTCGAGACTTTTTTGCATCAATTCGGCGCCGACACCGCGGCGTCGGTGGTCCGCTTTGACCAACATCATGCCGATCCAGGCAAGATCGGCGCCGTAACAGGTTGTGGTCACCGTTCCTATCAACTTGCCGTCGATCTCGGCGGCAAAACAACCCTCGCCCTGGTACTCGATGAGTCGCACCCAATCTTCGTCCAACTGGTTCCAGCCGGCCGATCGGCAAAGTGATAGCGCCGAGGGAATGTCGTCGAGTGTGAGAAGTCGGAGTGAATGCTTCATCGATTGGTGTGGTCTTTTGCCCGCGAGACACGCATCCAGGATTGAAGCACGCACCGCGAGAGTCCCAGTATGTTTTCAGGGAGTGATTTGCACGATGAAATCGTGATCGTACTGCAATGCCGGGTTGATTAGCGACGCTTCGTTGCGAATGAAATGAAATGCGGCCGCACGTCGCGGATGCCTGCTGCGATTGGCTGATGATTGATGCGGAGTGTTCCCGTGATGAAACGAGACGCCGCCGCGCGGTACCGGCGCCGCCAACATCTTGAGGTGCGTTGCTTCGTACGTCGGAATCTGCAAGTTGAAGGGTTCGCCGTCGGGAGCAACGTGCGGTGCCACCTCGGTTGCTCCCTCAGCATAAAACAGACAACCGTTTTCGATCGTCGCATCATCCAGTGCGATCCAGGCCGTCAGCGTTGCATCGGGGTCATCGGGCCCGAAGTAATGATTGTCCTGGTGGATCGGCTTGGGGCCTCCGACCTCGGGAGGTTTCATGAACACCTGGCTGAAGAACACTGATACGCCGGGGCCGATCAACTGTTCGACCATCGAGACAAGCGACTTCTTGGCGGCAAGACTGCGAAAAAGGGGGCGATAGAAAACAGGATGGTCGAGTTTTCGGAGTGCAGGTAGTCCTCCAACGGATTGTTCCCCGCCCGCCGTTTGCTCGAGATACCATGCCCGGCGATCATCGGGCAATGACTCCAGGAATTCACGGCTCCATGATTCCAAATCATCAAGTGACGCCTTGATCTCGCCATCGTCGAAGACGTTCGCGACGGTGAGATGGCCAGCGGATCGGAACTGGTGAATCTGTGCCTCGGAAAGCACGGCGTTACTCTTGGGTTGTGAGCACGGCGTCGGGGCCGGACCTCTTTTGCGCCGCGGTCGGATTCATCGCATCGATCGTGTCGTCTTTGGCGGGTTCCTCCGATTGCAGATAGCTGTCGACTTTTTTCGGCAATTCGATGATTGCGGTGCGGGCCGCCATGGCGATCAACAAAACCAGACCGATGATCGCGAATGCGATCGTACCGATTCCGGCTGTGTGGGAACCCATCACATCGCGGCTCGTAGCCAGCCACAGCAGAACGCCGGCCACCAGCGGTGCGCCGACGACGGTCACCGCCTGGGCCGCGATGATCGTCGGCGTGCGATCGAAATCCATGATGAGTGCGGCGATCGCGACGGACATCCCCGTCAATAATGCCACCGTTGTCAGAATCCGCGGCGCGCGATCGTTGGGAGTCCCTCCCCACCCGAAGCCGTCCGAGACGATGAATCCGCCAATCATGGAATTGATCAGGAACGACGAATAGGCGGCGGAGAAAAGCCCGAGACAGAAAATGATCTTTCCGCGAGTGCCGAACGTCGGCTCGAGCGCCTCGGCAATCGCGACGGGATCGGACAGGGTGATGGGGCTGCCCGTGAACAACCCGGCCGCGGCAGTCGACATCAACATGATCGTGATCACAGCCATGATCACCGACCCAACGCGGGCATCGATGATTCCGCTACGAACCTGATTTTCGTCCCAACCCTTCTGTTGAACAAGGTATGCCTGGTAAAAGGCCGCAGTGATCACGAACGTCGTCCCGACCAATCCCAGCACACCGATATCGATCGTCCCAGCAGTCGGCACGAATCCGCTCGCCAACGCGAGCGGATCGGGCCTCAGGGTGATCAGGTTGATCGCGAAGCTGACGAGCATCAGCGCAACGAAAAGCATCATCAACCGTTCAATCACACGATACAGGTTCTTGAAGACAAACAAGAATGCGACTGCGACAACATTGAAACCAACCAGAAGTGCCGCGACGATCGCATCGGAATCAATGAACGCTTCGAATGCGGCGGCCACGCCGATGTTGTTGCCTGATTGAAACGCGGCCGAGATGAAAAAAACGCAGCACCCAAGCAGGATCGCCAGCGGACGTCCCGCTTTTTGACGAATCAGGTCACCAGGCGTTTGCTGTGCCACAGCGCCGAGCTTTGCCCCCAACGTCATGTAGACCAGCATGAAAATGACCGACACGACGACGACCCACAGCATCGTGTAGCCCTTGTTCGCACCCACCGACGAACTCGTCAGGATGCTGCCGGGTCCGATCACAACACAGGCCGTGATCAGACCGGGACCGATGCGGCGGTACCACAGGGTTGGCGGGGAAATCGATTCACTCATGAAAAGTTAGGTTCGCGGGCGGCGCGTCAATTGCTTGTCAGCGGGCTTCACCAGTGTCGGCGATGGTCGGCACACTTGCAACTTTGCACATTTCGTCGAAGCATCTTGTGCAAAGCAAGCAGGATGCTTGATCGCGCCGCACCGACGTCAATCTACCGCTCAACGCCGCCGCATGGCTCAAGGCACTCGAAGTCGGGTGGCTGCATGACACCGAACGGAGCGAGATTGACACTTTCAAGATGCAAACGACCCTCGCTCGGTGCCAGTGCCGCGAATCCGCGCGGGTGCCAACGATACAAATCGTCATGATCGTCGGTGACCTGATTCTGAATCGGCCTGGCGAACATGCTGAGTCCCGCAAAGTAGTGATGTCCGTTGCGTTCGACGTGCTCCATGCCGAGAGCGCCGACAACCGCAAGATCCTGTAAGAGTGCAACCGGCCCAATATTGACGAGATCTTCGGCGGAAAGGATCAGGGGGACCTCCGGCGTGCTACGGCGGGCGAGAATTGCCGCGGCAGCAACGCTTTTGAAAATACCTTTGCAATTCTTGTGGCTCGTTCCGCGATATCCAAGTGACAGGGCGCGGTTGAGAGAACCAAGTTCCGCATCGGATTCGTCGATGATGGTCGGAGGAGCGCCGGGCCACTTGGCAAACGCGCGACCCACTTCGCTTCCAAGTGCGCGTTCGCGATGAAGCGGTTGTTCGACGAACAGCAATGATTGATCCATCATTCTTCGAACCTTAGTGTATGCCCGAAGCGTTTCCCATGAGGATCGAAACAGATCGATGTCATCAAATTGTTCGTTGCCGTCGAGTGTAATCCGCGCGTCGCCACCGACTTCTTTCTCGAGAATCGGTGCAAGTCGCGAAAGCCGCTCGCGGTCAAATTCCGGATCCCCGGAGAGTTTCACTTTGAAGTATCGCAGTCCATAGTGGCGAATACTTTCTTCGAGCGACTGCGGCAGTCCGTCATCGACCCGGCACTCGGGATTGATGTCGTTGTCCTCGAGCGGGTCTCCGAGCCCGACGGTGTGTCGCAAATGAACCCACTTGCGAGCGCGACTTGGCAGAGCGTCCGCGACGCGTGCCGATTCAAGCTCGCGATGCATTCGCCCGAGATCGATTTGCATCGCGTTTGACTGTAGCGCATCGAAAAGCGTCGTGCGATGGTGTCGACAATAGGCGTCAATCACGGCCCGTTCCATCAAGCTGGTGCCCAGGCCTGCCAGCAGCGGTGGAATCTTTTTGTCTTTCGCCCACGTCGTCTGGGCGAGATACAACTCCCACCACCAATCGAAAGGACCCGCTTGGGTTGCGAGTTGGACCGACAATTCTGCCGCATGCTTGATCACGCGGATCATGGCCGGCAAGTCGTCCTCCTCGTACTGGGTCGACGGATCTTTGGTAAACCATTTCGGCGGTAACCCGTCAGCGGAAACGCCGCTGCACGGTTTTCCGTCTATTTCCACGTCGGCGCGGACAAAAAGATGCACAACATGAGACATGTTTGCTACGCCGAAGCGAAACGGAAACCGTGTTCGCATTCCGGACTGGTAGAATCGAATCTGTTGAACTCGCAGCGACATGCCGACCGTGCAACGAAGAAACCAACTGGGTCAGAGGACCGCTAGGTTATCAGCATTCCGGGGTCGAGTTTCCCACCAGGACGCCGGTCGGTCACCGGCGAGCGGTACCCTCGGGTCGATGGGAAACGTAACGACCGGCCCGATAAATGTGGAAGCCTTTTGCATGAACGATCATACGGACCAGGTCATCCGCCTGGATGATTTCCTCAAACACAGCGGGATGGTCGGGACCGGGGGGGAAGCCAAGTTGCGGATTCAATCGGGCGAAGTTTTTGTCAATGGCGAAGTCGAAACTCGTCGCCGCAAACAGCTGGCTTTGGGTGACGTGGTCGAGTTAATGGGCGAAAAGTTGGTTGTAGCGCCTTTTGAGGAATAAGATATAACGGTTTTGATGGCTGGAGCGCAGGTCGAACCGTTTGACCAAGTTAACCCGGTTTTGTGACCGATGAAGAATCGCAGACGACGATGCGCAAGGACGCGCCGTTTGGAATCGAATCATTCTTCGTAGACCGCAAAGTCTGCCTGCGAAAAAAGGCGGAAGGAACTGCCTGTCATGAAAATCACCAACAAACTCGCCCAGGCTGTGATCGCTGTGATCGCCGTCGCCACAACTGCGACCTCGGCCACAGCCGATTGGAACCACTTCTGGCACAATCTTCACGTGGGCTATCACCGAAACAATGCATGGCCGGATCCCTTCAACGAAGTGGATGCGGCCGACGTGATCTCGCCATTCGAGATCATGAAGGCAAACGGCTGGAAGATGCACAACACAATTGGTCACGAGCTGTTTCGGGGCGGTGATGGTGCCTTGCTGGCTTCCGGATACCGACGGGTGCACTGGATCGCGACCCAGGCGCCGACAGCACGTCGAACCGTCTATGTGCTGCGTGGGAATTCGCAACAGGAAACCGACGCCCGCGTCGATTCGGTGCGGCACACCTTGGCCAATCTTTACGTCAATGGTCCGACCCCAGCCGTGTTGGTGACCGACGTCGAACCGGCGACCGCATCGGGGGCCTGGGCGACAAAGATCAACCGCGAGTGGCTCGAGCATTTGACCGCTCCGCGGCTGCCGACCGAAAGTGCGAGCGGCAACGCCAGCGCGGCCACTCCAACGGACGGCTAGTTCGGCACGCTTGAAAAATCGAATCCATCAAGGCGGCTCCGCCATTCGGAGTCGCCTTTTTTCGTCCAATCCGTGTGTGTCTACAATTTGATCGTCAAGTTTCCCGAAGATTCTGTCGATCCACAAATTCGGGACCATTGGATCTATCCATACAATCGCATCGACCGTCCCGCCGGTTGATGTTGGGGGAAATGACTGTGAAGACCTCGACCAAAGCCCGCCGGGCAATGCTTGCCTCATTGATCGCGGCGACGACTGTGATGTCGACTGGATGTTCCTCGGGAGGATTCTCACTTGCATCGATGAATCCGTTCTCGAAATCGAATCCGGCTGTGACTCAACCCGGCCCGGCGGAGAAGACGACTGAAACGATCGCGTCGACGACCAACGGCGCACGAAACCAAATCACTACGCTGGGGACGACCGCTAAAAGCGCATTGGGCAAGACGACCAATGCGGTCGCCAGCGTTTTCCAACGCGATCCGCTGGCCGACGAGGGCGAGGCAACCGACCCGCTCAGCCTTTCCCACAAGCCCAAAAACATCGGGCCGGAAGTCTTCGTTGCCAACGGCCAACTGTGGGAGTCGACCGGTGACTTCAACAAGGCGATGGAGAGCTACAGCAAGGCGCTTGAGAACGAACCCAATAACCCACCCGCGCTAACCAGCATCGCGCGCCTTCATTTCCGCCAGGGTAACCATGAACTTGCCGCCGACTTCTTTCAGAAGGCGATCGCGCAAAGCCCTCAGGATGCAGGCCTGCACAATGATCTCGGGTTGACTCTCAGCAAACTTGGCAACCACGCCGGAGCAACTCAGTCGCTCGAAAAAGCGCTGGCAATCGCCCCGGGCACCTCCCGCTACGCGAACAATCTGGCAAGCGTCAAATTCGAGGCGGGTCAGGCCCCGGCGGCTTACCAGGTATTGGCGACCAATAACAAGCCTGCGGTCGCGCACTTCAACATGGCCTACCTGTATTTCAAAAATGGACAAATGAACGAGGCCAAGGGCCACCTCGCCGAGGCGCTGAAGTTCAAGTCGGCGGCCAATGGTGACACGGCAGTCCAACGTGCGGTCCAGCGCTCCGGAGAAATGCTTGCACGCATTGACGCCGCCGCAGCTCCGATCAAACAGGCAGCTCCGCAAGCCACCATCGCCGGCGGCCAATTCCTTGCCAACCCGGTCGCACCGGTCCAGCAAACCAGCCAGTCGGGGACCACTGAGAACAGTGTCGCTCCGGCAGCAAGCGTTGCACCTTCGACGGCCGTCGCGCCGTCGCAAACGGCTGTGACCACTCCGGCGAAAACGATTCCGAAGACAACGACGCCGATGGCTCCGGCAATGTCGGCCATCGAACCACCGGAAATCAAAACTGACGTGGCGCCAAAGTCAACGACGCCTCGACCAACACCGATTCGGCCCACCGCCGAGACGTCCTCGCAGCCATCAACGTCGACGCCGGACAAGTCGAGCGAGACCACGAACGACAACGCAATCCCGTTCGCTCTGCCGACCGGTTTCACCGGGAAGTAACTTCCCTCGGGGCGAACCACGTCACGTGCCAGACGCGCGAGATCCGCCTTTCCCGCGCCGGGGGGCGGAAGTCAATCGTTGGGATAGGGAAGCGGTTGCTCGTGCAATTCTGCCAGCGCGTTGGAAGCGGCTCGCTGCTCGGCATCTTTCTTATTGCTGCCCCACGCAGCGGAAAATTGTCGGTCGCCAATCACCGCTGCAATCAAGAAGGATTTGCGGTGATCGGGACCTGATTCCCGGACGAGCCGGTAAACCGGCGTGTTGGCAAGCTCACGCTGGGCGTATTGCTGCAGTGATGACTTGAAATTACCCGCCCCCTGGCTTTCCACCGCGTGGCGGACTTCGCCGGCCAACCATTTTTTCAAGCGGTCGCGCACCACTTCGCTGCCGCCGTCGAGATAGATCGCCGCCACGACCGCCTCGAACACGTCGCTGACCAACGAGCGGGGAAAACTGCGATTGCGTGTCACGCCGCGGCCGACGATTAGACAGCGATCGAGGCCCAGCGTGCAGGCTGTTTTTCCACATGATCGCCGGCTGACCACCGCTGACTTGATCTTGGTGAGGTCGCCCTCGTTGTACTCGGGGTAATCCTCGTACAACCACTGGCACACGGTCAAACCGAGGACTGCATCGCCGAGAAACTCAAGACGCTCGTTGCTGGCCAACCGGTTCGTTGCACCGGAGGCATGCGTCAGGGCAGATAGCAACAGCGATTCGTCTCTGAACCGGTACTCAATGATTTCCTGACACCGCACAAGCTTTGACGCCTGGTCGGTACCGTCAATGTTTCCCGTGTCATCGACAAGGTGTATGTCTCGGCCGGCATCGGGAATGGGAGAGTCCGACGAATTCACGGTGCAACAATGTTGACGAAATGAAATCGCAGCCCACAAGTGCTACGCTCGACGATCGCGCAGCAATCTACGGCGCACGCGAATATCGATGTCAATTGCCATGTCACACGCCGGTGGTCGGGTGAGTGATTCTTCGAGAAGAATGTGCCCGTGCACGAACCCGAACGCCGGTGAGCGACCTGCGAATCATCATATCGATCGGGCTTCGGCTTGTCGAATCACGGAGCCTCTGAGCGATCCGACGAACGAGAACGCTTTGGTCTTTCCCGGCGCTGTTCCACCGCGCGCTGGCCCGCCCGAACCAGCTGGGACGGGTCATCCAGGACAAGAAAATGCCCGTGATCGGCGGTCACGATGACAGCCGTATCAGGCCAGGCGTCGTTTTCGTCGACCCAATCCATGACAACTCTGAACGCTTCGTCCCCGCTGAGCACCGCACCGATGCTGTTGTCCAGGTTGTTTGCGTGATTTGCCCAGTCGACGTCGCCGGCTTCGACCATCAACCAGAATCCGTCGATTGATTGTTCCAAAACGAGCAGCGCGGCCCGCGTCATGTCAGCCAACGTCGGGTTCTCATCGATATCGTTGCGAGTGTATTTCTCGGATCCCTTCATGTCGAACGTCGGACGGTAATCCCCGTCGGCAGTTTGAAACGGCAAGTGTCCACCTGAGGTTCCGTAGTAACCGAGCAATCGGTCGTCGCGATCGGCCGCGCGCCGCGCGGCTGCCATCAGTTTGCGGCGCCCCGATTCTCCTTCGGTTCGTTGAGCAACGATGTATTTACCGCCGTGCTTGATATTGGCGCGACGAATGTCTTCGGCGTGCATGTATCGATTGCCCACCATGAAATTCTCGCCTTGAACGGCGTCTTCATCGACGACTTCGCCCCAGCCGCCACCGATCAATACATCGACGCCCGCGAGCGGTTCATCGCGATGCGACGACGATGGCAAACCAAGAAGGTCACGTGAGATGTCCTGGTAATCTACTCGCGTGACGTTGTTCGCGTAGGCGGCTGCCGGAGTCGCGTGGCTGACGGGTACGTTGGTAACGATGCCGACTTTGAATTCCTGTTCGTCCTGCAGGACACGGGCGATCGGAACCACGTGTGACCCGTCGGCTGCGATGTTGATTGCGCCGTTATAGGTCTTGATTCCGCTGGTCATGCTGGTCGCCGATGCTGCGGAATCGGTGACGCTGTGGGGTTGAGTGCGATCGAGTCCGAGCAGGTAGTCACGATTGCTTTGTTCATGCCACGGCGCTTCCCCACCGTGAACCGGGTTGTACCCGCCGGTCGTCTCGCTGATGTCCGCGAGCAACGTTTGGGAATTGACGTCGAACTTGGTGCCCGCGCTCAGCGGGCTGGTGCAGATCAAGCCAAAATCCGTTTCGACGCGGCGATCGTTCAAAAACGACAATCCCCTGCCCCGACCGCTGGTGTAGATCGGTGTGCCGTCGCCCGAACGTCGTTTTCTGACTCCACGTTGTTGATACAACGCTGCGGCCCGCGTCGTTTGCCAATCCATCCCGTCGAACACGATCAAGATGATGTTTGTGTACCCAGCGTCGATTGCGGCCAGTTGCAGCCGATGGATGTCGGTCTGGTCATAGTAGGTGGCGGTCGGATGGAGTGTTCCCTCGGGGACGTTGCCATAAAGTTCCCGGAGCCGCTCTTGGTCGGCATACACACTTCCCTCGTCGCGCAGCATGTCGAGCGTGATGCCGAAGGTGTACACCGGAACCAACCGGTTGCTGTGGTTCACCCACGTGCTGTACCGGTCGGGCTGGTTGCCCCAATGAGCCCACGGAGATTTCTGCTCCTTCATCGCCTGCGACTGCATTTCACTCAGGGGGTCTTCGGCGGACGCCGCGTTGCGTGCCGCCGTTGGGTCCGTTTCGCTGGCTGGCGTCGTTGTCGCAGCGGGTTCCTGCGCGCGCGGGGTATTGGAACCGACACCGATCAATAGCATCAAGCCAATGGCGAATCGAAGCATCAAGGAGATTCCGGGCAGTCAAGGGAAAGCAGGATTTGGCGCACAACGAGCGGCACCGACAGAATACTCAAATCGTGGCCCGCCTACCTCGAATTTG
>JAHELS010000101.1 GCA_024644085.1 Rhodopirellula sp. | reverse complement strand
CCCTCGTTACCGAGAAACCGATCCATACCATGGCGAAACCGATAGTCTTTCAGCTTGGCGATCGCGAGATTTCGTTCGCGATGAAAAAAGTCGACAGAAGCAAGTTGTACGGATTCAAGGAAGTGCAGGCACTCGATGAGTCCGATCACGTGTGCAATCTGGCGACGCTTGCCGGTGACGGATGCACGTTGATCGGCAAGGGCGGTACGGGGCTCGGTTGGCTCGATGCGGATGGCTCATGGCGAGACAAGTCCGAATTGACGCCGGTTGACAAGGATGGCAATCAGATCGAACCGGTTCCCAGTTCGTTCAACGAACCGATTCAACTTTTTGATACCGCGAGTGTCGAAGAATACCTCGAACACAACATCCGCCTTGTCTATGCGGTCGACGCGCTCGGTGATGCCGAGGATCTAGTGGCGGAACTGAATCGCGGTACGATTTTTTCGTTTCCTTACAGCTACCGTGGCGGTCTGGAACCGGACGCCGGATTCCTGCTCAATAACGATCAAGGCGAAGCCATGATGGTCATAGGGACGCCGACCAAGGTTGAATTCGTCGGCCTGGCGGCACCGGCAGCCATCGTCGACGAATCAGGCGATGACGCGGACGACGTCGACATGATGGACTTCGACATGATCTAGGCGAATGACTGAGACATTGAACCAAGAACATGAGACAGGATCGTGGGTGAAATCAATCTGAGCAACAGTGCTGGACGCGACGCGGTCGTGACGACTGAAAGCGTCAGCCCCTCGAGGCAAGTTCGCTGGCTTGACCAGCAGAGCCGGCAAGCCAGTGGTGTGCGAATTATCAAATCGACAACGCGGCACGACGTCGACGCGCTGCTTGCTGAGCACGGAGACTTGTCCGCGGTGTCGGCGGCACTGGTCGAGGGTGACCCGGAGATCGACTTTGGAAATGCCGGTCGGTTTCTCAGTGAAACTTCGAGAGTTTACGTCGACGAAGACGGCGAGATCGTTCGCAACATTCGATTCACTGAAATCATCAGGAACGCGGACGGATCGATACGCGAGCAGCGCCCGCGCAAACTTGCTGATACCAACATTTCGAGCGATACGCCGCTGCGATGGTCGGGCGTTTACATTCCCAAAGAAGAAGCCGTGCGAAAGTACGTTTTTTCGGGGAAGGCACAGCTGCACCATGTCAACGGACTGACCTTCGATTTCCTCTTCGCGATGGCGCAGGAATTGGAGCAGCGCAACAGCTTGATGTTGCTTGGCGCGGGCGCGAAATCGAACCAGCCGTTGATACTCCGGCGCGGCGGGACCCCGTATCGAGGTTTTCTCGAGGGTCGGACCGACGGCGATCGCTACTGCTTGATTCTCCATTTTTCAAATCTTGAATTGAAACTCCCCGAGAACGATGACGAGACCGAATGAGCACTGCAAGTGAGCTGATCGATCGCGGGCGTTTCGAGATCAAGCTGGGTGAATACGGAGTAGGGACTGCTCATTCACTTTCCGATCCGAGCATTCATGCGCGGACCCAGGACTACCGGCGGCAAACCGGATCGCGCATGATGCCGCTGGGAAAGTCGGATGTCCGCTCGCGAATTCCGACCGCCGACTATCACGTCAGCCGAAAAATTGACGGCGAGTTCGCCGTGTTTGTGCTTCGCGATGGCGAAATCTTTTCGATCAATCCTGGAGGCACCGTGCGGATTGGTTTGCCGTGGCAAGAAGAAGCGATGGCCGCGCTGAAAAAGGCCGGCATCACAGAAGCGATGATCGCGGGTGAGCTTTACGTCCACAATACGGAACGTCGGCCACGCGTGCACGATGTCGCAAAGGTTGCCCGCCAGCCTAAAACGGTTGATGACATCGGCAAACTCCGCTTCGGCGTCTTCGACGTGATTTCGATCAACAATCAAGAGCCGGGTGAAACGTACGCTGATACCTGGCAAACCATCGACAACGTGTTTGCCGGCGGCGAGCTGGTTCATCCGGTTGAAACACGAATCCTGAGTGACCCGGCCGGCATCGAACAGCTGTTCAAGAAATGGGTCGAGGACGAGAGCGCCGAAGGACTTGTCGTTCGCAGCGACAGTGCCGGCCTTTTCAAGGTCAAGCCCCGGCACACGATCGATGCGGTCGTCGTCGGATTCACCGAATCAGCGGATGATCGCCAGGGAATGTTGCATGACTTATTGGTCGCGGTCATGAGAGATGACGGCACGCTGCAGATCCTGTGTCGGGTCGGAGGTGGTTTTGACGAAGACCAACGACGGGAGATGCTGAGCGACTTGAAGGACATGGTCGTCGTGAGCGAGTACGCCGAAGTCAACTCGGATTACGTGGCGTATCAAATGGTGCGTCCTGACTGGGTCGTTGAAATCAGTTGCCTGGACCTGATTTCGCAAACGACGCGCGGCGGCAACATCAATCGCATGGTGCTCGAGTACGACGAAAAGGAGGGCTACCGCGTGATCCGCAGGATGCCTCTGGTGACCGTGATTTCGCCCCATTTCGTCCGGCTCCGCGAAGATAAACAAGCTCATCCTGGCGACGTACGACTCTCACAGGTCAGCGACCGTGTCGAAGTCGCGATGACCGATAGCGACGCAAAGAATTTTCAACTGCCGACTACCGAAGTTCTCCGTCGCGAAGTTTTCGTCAAGGAGGCCAAAGGTGAAACGATGGTCCGAAAGTTCGTCGTCTTGAAAACGAACAAGGAGACCGAAAGCGAAGAGTACCCGGCTTACGTGCTGCACTACACCGATTTCAGTCCGAATCGCAAAGATCCGCTCGCTCGCGACGTCGTTGTCAGCAACTCGGCTGAGCAAATCGACGCGTTGTACGCGGCATGGAAAGAAAAGAACATCAAGAAAGGTTGGAGTCCCGCCGGGGATGCCACTTTAGCGGCCAACTCGAACACGACCGACACTGCACCCGAAAAGAACGACAAGAAGTCTGCCGCAAAACCCGCGGCCGAAAAGAAGTCTGTGAAAAAGTCTGCTACCGCGAAAACATCGGTCGAAAAGACGACGAAAAAAAAGGCTGCCAAGAAGAAGACGCCCAGCAAAAAGTCCGACGGCAAGGAATCGACCAGCGAGAAGTCGGCGAAGAAAAAGTCCACCAAGCCCAAGCCGCGGTGACGAGCGGCCATCGCCTTGCCCTCCCGGTAGGCTTCGGCTCGGTTAGTTGCTCCCCAGGATTGCCTGCGGTTAAGATTCCGGTTGGGGCAATTACTGCGGGAGTCATTCGGTGCGTGTGGTCATTCCGGGCGGAAGCGGACAGATCGGTCGATTGTTGTGCCGCGACTTTTTGAAGCGCGGCTGGGAAGTCGTCGTGCTTGGAAGAGGCACGCAGCCAAAAGGCTTGTGCGATGTCCGTTACGCGCGCTGGGACGGCAAGAACGCCGGCGACTGGTGCGGCGAGATCGACTCCTCGGACGTCGTTGTCCAACTCGCCGGGCGGAGCGTCGATTGCCGCTACAATCAATCCAACCGCAAAGAGATCCTCGAATCTCGAGTCGATTCGACCCGCGCGATTATTTCGGCGATCCAGTCCGCAAGAGTCGCCCCTCGCCTTCTATTACAGGCGAGCACGGCGACGATTTATTCGCATCGGTATGACCAGCCCAACGATGACGTCAACGGCGAGATCGGCGGCGACGAGACCGACGTGCCTGCGACATGGCGTTTCAGTATCGATGTCGCACGAGCATGGGAAGCCGCCGCGCAGGAATCCGAGTTGCCCTGCACGCGGTTGGTCTTGATGAGATCGGCAATGACGATGAGCCCGGATCGGGGCGGGGTCTTCGACGTATTGCTGAAACTCGTTCGCTGTGGCCTCGGTGGCACGAACGGCGATGGTCGCCAGTTTGTTTCGTGGATACATGAAGTTGACTTCGTCCATGCAGTGCACTGGTTGATCGAGCATGAACAACTCGACGGTCCGGTGAATCTCTGTTCGCCCAATCCGATTCCCAATGCGCAGTTCATGAAAACGTTGCGAGATTGCTGGGGGCAACGGATCGGATTGCCGGCAACGAAGTGGATGCTGGAGATCGGAGCCATGCTGATGCGCACCGAGACGGAATTGATCCTCAAGAGCCGGCGCGTGGTACCAAGGCGGCTGGTTGAATCGGGTTTTGAGTTCCAATTCCCAGATTGGTCGGAGGCAGCGGCCGACCTTTGCCGGCGCTACGCCGATCCGAGCTGACGCATGACCCGCTGGACAATCTTTTCGATTGTTTCAGGAGGCAGCACGAGCGACTCGTCGAGATCAGCGACTTCGGCGACGAGGGCATCAATTTCACGTTGCGTGCGCGACACCGCGTCCCGCTGTGACTCCGAGAGTGGGACGCGCCCCGGACCGAGGTTCCATCCCCGCGAGCGTGCGCCGGCTCGAAAGCCTTCGGGGAATTCTCCGAGCGAAATCATGGCATCAAACAGGGGCAGCAACTGATATTGCAGCCGCATCGCTTCGGGAATGTTGCCCGCCACCACGCTGCGGTGGATGGCGCGGGTCAATTCGGGGACCACCCCGCTGGTCGCGTTCGTTCCGCCGTCGGCGCCGACGATCAACATTGGAACCAGTGCCGCGTCCCAGCCCGTCAGGAATGTGAAGTCATCGCGCATCGGTCGAATCGCGGCGATCATTCGCATCATGTTCGGAAGATCGCCCGAGCTGTCCTTGATGCCGACAACACGCGGGCATTCCGAGGCCAATCGAATCACCGTCCCGACGTCGATGGGCGACGCGAACAGCGGAATGTTGTAAAGCGTGACGTCGACCGATACGGCGTCGGCGATCTCGCGAAAGTAAGCATAGACCCCTTCGGCGCTGAGCCGATAGTAAAACGGTGCGACGATCGCGACGGCTCGCACACCCATCGCGCCGTAGGTTTCACAGGCGTCGATCGTTTCCTTGACGTTCGCCTCGGCGGCGCCGGCAAGAATCGGAACGCGACCGTCGGCCTGCTGGACGACGACCTCGACGATCCGCCGGCGTTCCTCCGCTGTGAAACGGACAAATTCTCCCGTGCTGCCGTTGGGATAGAGCCCGTCGACGCCGCGATCGATCAACCAGTCAACGTATCCGCGCAAACGCTCTTCATCGACACGTCCCGCCGCGTCGACGGGAGTGATGTTCGGCGTCAGGATTCCGGAGATGCGATCGGACATGCTGTTACAGCGACGTGGCGGTTAGATCAACGAGGCAATGACCAGCGCCACCACACTCATCAGCTTCAGCAGAATGTTCAGTGAAGGTCCGGATGTGTCTTTGAAGGGATCACCCACGGTGTCGCCGACCACGGCGGCCTTATGAGCGTCACTTCCCTTGGTCAGCATTTGTCCGTTGACCTCGAATCCTTCCTCGATCATTTTTTTCGCATTATCCCAGGCACCGCCCGCGTTGGATTGGAACAGCGCCATCAGTACGCCGCTGACCGTGACACCGGCAAGCAGTCCGCCGAGCATCAGTGCGTTGGTGTTTTCTTCGGTGCCCATGCCCAGCCACTTCGGGACGAAACCGAATCCGACGGGAACCAATATCGCGACCAAACCCGGCAAGATCATTTCGCGGATGGACGCCCGCGTCGAAATCGCCACGCATTTCCCGTACTCTGCTTTCCCGTCGGCCGCCTGGAAGGTTGCCTGGTCCTCGCTGGACCATTGGTCGAATTCCTTGCCATCATTCTCCGTCATCACTTTGAGTGCGGCCTTCAGCTCCGGTATGTCTTTGAACTGTCGCCGCACTTCCTCGATCATTGCCATCGCAGCACGCCCGACCGCATTCATCGAAAGTGCCGAAAACATGAACGGCAACATCGCACCGATGAACAGCGATGCCATCACGTACGGATTGGTGATGCTGATCCCTGTGATCGGTGTCAAAGGATGCGTCGCGTTGTAGGAAGTGATGAAGGCTGCGAACAGCGCGAGTGCCGTCAAGGCGGCCGAGCCGATGGCAAATCCTTTGCCAATCGCCGCGGTCGTGTTGCCGACGGCGTCAAGTTTGTCGGTGCGAGCACGTACCTCGCTGGGCAGCTCAGCCATTTCGGCGATCCCGCCGGCGTTGTCAGAAATCGGCCCGTAAGCGTCGACCGCCAACTGAATTCCGGTATTGGACAGCATCCCCACCGCGGCAATCGCAATTCCGTACAGCCCGGCCATTGAATAGGCACCGATGATTGCGGCCGCAATGATCAAGATTGGAATCGCTGTTGACATCATGCCGACACCGACGCCCGCAATGATCGTGGTGGCCGAACCGGTCACGCTCTGTCGAACAATCGACTTGACCGGACGGGTTCCCGTACCGGTGTAAAACTCAGTGACCTTTCCGATTGCAAGTCCGGCGGCCAGGCCATAGAGAATCGCCATGAAGACCCCGTTGCTCGTATAGTCGAATTCCCGGACGGTCCACGATTCGGGCAACATGACCTTGATAATGATGTAGGTCAGGATCAACAGGATTCCGGCCGAACCGAACTCACCGATATTCAATGCATGATGGGGATCGCCTCCCTCTTTGACTTTTACGAAAAACGTCCCAGCGATTGAGGTCAGGATTCCGACCCCTGCCAAAACGAGCGGCAACATGACAGCCGACAGCCCATGAAAGCTGTCCATGTCCCCGGCGCTGAAGACTGTGAAGAATGCTGCGCCCAAGACCATCGTTCCGATGATCGATCCAACGTACGACTCGAATAGGTCGGCACCCATCCCCGCCACGTCACCGACGTTGTCGCCGACGTTGTCGGCAATGGTCGCCGGATTCAGCGGATGGTCTTCGGGGATTCCCGCCTCGACCTTCCCAACCAGGTCCGCGCCCACGTCCGCAGCTTTTGTGTAGATACCGCCCCCGACACGGGCGAACAATGCGATCGACGATGCACCAAACGAGAATCCGGTCAACACCGTGATCACGCGTGTAATGTTTGATTGAGAATCGAGACCAAACATCGTGCCGTAGAGGACGAACAAGCAGCTCAGCCCCAGCACGCCAAGGCCGACAACGCCCATTCCCATCACGCTTCCGCCGGCAAACGCGACCTCGAGCGCCTGGCCAAGTCCGGTTTGTGCGGCGTTGGTTGTTCGCACGTTCGCTTTCGTAGCGACCTTCATTCCAATGAAGCCGGCCAACGCGGAACAAACAGCCCCCAGCGCGAAGGACATCGCGATCAACGGTGAGGAATTATCTCCCTGGGTCGACCCGCCCCAGCCGAGCAGAATCGCAACGGCAACCACAAACATCGCAAGGATCGTGTACTCAGCTTTCAGAAACGACATTGCACCTTCGGTGATGTTCGATGCAATCCTCGCCATCTTTTCGCCGCCGACCTCCTGCTCAGCCACCCAGGAAGATTTCCAGTAGGTGAACACGAGCCCCGCGACTCCGAGCAGCGGTATCAGGTAGGCGATCCACGGCATCCCACCGCCGCCCGCTCGGGTAGCGGTGACGACCGCAGGCTCCGAGTCCGGCGCGTCGAGATCGATCAGGGGTTCTTCCTCTTCGGCGACTGCGTCAAGCGGTTCGTCCTCCGCTGCCGCTGCATCGTTTTCAGTAGCGACGGCCTCCTCCTGCGGCGGGTCCTGCCACGCCAGTGCGGTGACTGGTGAAAGCATCAATGCGATGATTGCGAGTAGCGCGAACGACCTTGTTAATGCCAGCATGTTGTCTTTTTTCCTTCGTACACGATTGGCAACCGCCACGGCTGTATTGCTCGCGGGGCCCGGGGAGGCAATTGGGAGGGCGGGCATTATGGGCGATGTATGCTGGTTTTGAATATACGGGTTGTTGGTCAAATCCCCTCGAAGGTCCGCCCCGCTCGAATCAAGGCGAACGAGGCTTTTGCCACGGTGTTTGCCCGCCCCGTTGGACGTGAATCTGCAGCCGTTGGATGAGTGAACGAAACACCTTGGGCTGCTTTTCTGCCAAGTCGGTCGTTTCTCCCGGGTCTTTCTCCAAATCAAACAATTCGAATTTCTGGGTCGGCAAATTCTGGACAAGCTTGTAGTTGCCTTTTAAGAGAGCCTGGATTGTCAAGCCGGCGTACCTGGACCCTCCCTCGCGGCGGACAAAATAGAGTTCTCGTTGGGGCCACTGGGCATCAGGCTTGTCCAGAAGGGAAACGAGCGAGATCCCGTCGATGTCCCCTGGGGGTTCTCCACCGGCGAGTTCAACGAGGGTGGGCATGAAATCGGCCGTGGAGCAGATCGAGTCGGTTGCCGTTCCCGGCTCGGTTCTACCCGGCGCGTCGATGCATCCGGGGATGCGTAGCCCGCCTTCGTACATCGATTGTTTTCCGTCGCGCAGTGGACCGTTGTTCGCACCGACATTGAGCTGCCCCCCGTTGTCACTTGTGAAGACGATAATCGTACGGCCGCGCTGGGACGTCTCCTCGAGACTGTTCAAGACGCTTCCAATGCCGGCATCCATGTGTTCAATCAAGGCAACCAACCGTGCTCGGGTGTCGCTGATTCCGCGTTCACGCCGTTTGACTTTCGCCAGAGTGTCATCGGGCGGTTGAATGGGTGTGTGTGGCGCGTTGTAGGCCAGGTACATGAACCAGGGTTTCTCTGCCTTCTCCGGATCGTTCCGTTTGCCTCTTATGAAATCGACGGCCCATTGCGAGAACAAATCGGTCGCGTGGCCCTGCGGGTCGATTTCCTTTCGACCATCACGCATGTAGTTGATGTCATGACGTCGATGGTCGTAGTAATCATCCATCATGTCACCCAGGAAGCCGCGATAGTGGTCGAAGCCATGTGAGAGTGGATGGTTCTCCTCGCGCAAACCAAGATGCCACTTGCCAATCGCTGCCGTGCGATAGCCGAGCTCCTTGAGCTGTTGCGGCAGAGTTTCGGCAACGGGTGCAAAGTAACCCCAGCTGTTCGCATCATGCGTGCGAATCACTCCCGGGACACCGACACGATCGGGATTGCATCCGGTGAGAACCGAGGCTCGAGTGGGGGAACAGACAGGACAATTCGCGTACAGACGCGACAGCTTCAAAGAATCGGAGAACAGGCGGTCCAAGTGGGGTGTTTTCAAATCGGTACTGCCGAGACAACCGATGTCCGCGAAACCAAGGTCATCAACGATGATCAACAGAATGTTGGGTTGGTTTCCCGGCGCAGGGGCGGGGGGGTCTCGGGAGACGGCCGGCGGCGCAAGTGTCATCAGAAAGATGATCAACATGCAGAAGAGATTCGCGTGTTTGGCAGACATGATGGGGTCGATTGTGCTTGGAATTTCGGGCCAAAGTGGCGTCTCATGGTAGCGGCGCCCGGCAATGATTTGTTGACCATTTTGCCCCGGCGAATTAGACTCAGTGTCTCTTCAATCCATGAATTCGTGCCGAAACGTCAACGCTTCCCCATCCCTTTGCGTTCCCTCCGCGCGTCTGCTCTCGAACACGGCACGAAGCCACCCTCATCCAAGAAGCACCGGTGATGTCTTCCGAAGACGAATCGATTCCACCTGAGTCGGCTCAAGCATCGACGGTGCAGCGATCTGGAGATACGCCGCAACCGCCTGGGTCGACCTCGATTGAGGGCCCCGAGGCGGACCGGATTGAGCAAGCCAATACCGTCATTCGCGGGTCCTCCCGCGTTGAACGGGCGGAAGGCCCGTTTCATCCGACCGACCGCACCCCGGCTGCCGTTGCGCAGGTTCTCCTGGGCCAGCATCTGAATCAGTTTCTACTTGAAGAATTGATCGGTGGCGGCGGGATGGGTGCGGTATTTCGCGCTCATGACGAACGGCTCGACCGGACGGTAGCGATCAAGGTCATCCCCTTTGTCGGTGATGATCCCGATCTACAGCGTCGCTTTCGCAACGAGGCCCAGAGCGCGGCAAAGCTCGATCATCCGCGCATCGCGCGCGTCCATGACGCTGGCAGCCATGGTGAGTGGCACTACATCGTTTTCGAGTACATCGAAGGAACCAATATCCGTGACATGGTCACGCGAAACGGAGTTCTTCCAATCGATGACGCGGTCTACTACACGTCTCAGTTAGCCGAAGCGATCCAGCACGCCGCGGACCGAGGTATCGTTCACCGTGACATCAAACCATCAAATGTCCTGATCGGCGCTAATGGACTGATCAAATTGGTCGACATGGGATTGGCACGTTCGGACAATCTCGACCTGAGCGAAGACATGACCGCAAGCGGTGTTACGCTTGGGACATTTGATTACATTTCGCCCGAACAGGCCAAGGACCCTCGCGATGCCGACTTGCGAAGTGATATCTATTCGCTTGGCTGCACTTTGTATTTCATGTTGACGGGGAGTCCGCCCTACCCCGGCGGCACGATGTTGCAGAAGCTGCTCAGCCATGGCAGCGCTCCTCCGCCCAATGCCCAGGACCTTCGAGCCGATGTCAGCGACGATCTTGTCGCAGTGCTTCAAAAGATGCTGGCCAAGATGCCGGATGACCGATACCAAACGGCATCCGACTTGACTGCCGACCTGCACGAGGTTGCCGTTCGTGACGGGCTTTCACGATGCGAGTCGCTCAGCCCGATCGAGACCCGCAGACCCAAACCGGTGCTCACTTGGCTCGAGACCCATGCTCCCTGGGTTGCCGCCGCCGTCGTCTTATTTGCGGTCGCTGGTTGGTTGCATCTTGAATCGAGGGCGACCAGCAACGAGATAATCATTTCGCCCTCGGCCGTGCGGCCCGAGTTGGTCGATAGCGTGGCCGATGCACAAACGCTCAACGAACCGGCTGCTTCTGCGGCGGGGGAACAATTTTCCGTTGACGATTCGACCTCCGACGGTTCGGCATTCGGACCGCCGGAGGAACCTCCGAAATACTCTGAGTTGAAAGCGCCCGCCGAATTGACCGAGGGCAAGGCGATGGCGCGGCCCGCTGGCGACGACGGCGACCTCGACATCGATGCCCAGGACAGCCAGAAGCAGGAAAACCGGGTGCAGGACGACCAGACACAGGACAATCCGGCGCAGGACAATCCGGCGCCAGCGGTCAGGAAACGGGACGATGAATCCGATTCTGGAACATCGGCGGTGTCGGGCGAGAACGACCGTGCCTCGACGAAAACGTTTGGGGCTTCCGTTCCTCATGTGGTCCGATTGATGGATGCCGATAACGCGGCGGAAAACGGATTGGATATCGATGGCGCTGCGATCGCCACGTCTCTGCCACAGGCGTTCGAGTTGGCTGCGAAGTATGGCTCCAGCCGAATCGAAATCGGCGTGCCGGTCGTCTACTCTCCGCCCGTGACGGTGGAAGTTGATGAATTGCTCGTCACCTCGACCGTTGGCGGTACCACCATCGTCTTCCAATCGACCGAATCTGTATCGGCAGATCGGACGGCAATGGTTGCTCTGGGCACGCACCAGATTGAGTTTGATGACGTCCATTTCGTCTGGGATGTTCCTCAGGACACCGGCGGTGGAACGATGTTTTCGTTGCATGACAACCGGTTGGTTCGTCTTACCGATTGCAGTCTCACCGTACGGAATCCGAGTGAGCGGGAGGATGTATACGCCTTCGAAGTGACGACCGATCCGGGTCAATTGCCAGCCAGTCGACGAGGCTCGGTCGAGGATTTTCCCACCGTCTGGGTTGAACTGAACAATGTGATCGTGCGCGGCGAAATTTCCATGATGCACATGGATTACGCAGCCAAGTTGTTGTTGTTCTGGGACAACGGTCTGCTTGCGATTTCCGGTCGAATGATCGACACCTCCGGTGCCCGCGTGGTGCCGCATGCCGATGCCGGACCGCTGCTGCTTTCGTTGACCCGAGTCACGGTGCACGCGCCCAAGGGGGTTGTCCGGATGCGCATTGGCGAACCGGGGCCGTATCCAGTTTCGATCGATCGATTCGCCCGAAAAAGTGTCTTCATGGTCGATCCAGGCATCCCGCATTTCGACATCGGCGGGCTTTCTTCGACCACGACCGAGCAACCTCCGTTGCAATTCCGCGGTGCCTCCAATGGCTACGCAGTCGACTCCATATTGACCGATCCGCTGCTTCGACTCGAAACGCACAACGGCCAATCCGCCGTCACGAGGCTCGAAGATCTTGTGGCGAACGCACCTGCGTGGGCGGACGAAACTTCACCAAAGTGGACGGTCGCCTGGGCGTCGAAACGGTTTGTTACGCTGCCCCCGAGCCAGCGATTGCCAGTGGATTATCATCAAAGCGGGATGTCGGCCCCCGGATTCGACGAGGATTCATTGCCAATCCTGCCGCAGGGCGAGACGGTCAACCTAGAGGTGTCCCGGTTCGATTCGCCGCGAAATACCGTGAAATACGGGCAATTGTGAGGACGATTTGACTTTTCACTTCGTCTTAGACTTAATTGGAGGGCGTATTGAGACCACCCCAGTTCTCAACAACCCACCTTCAATCCGGTGCGCGAGCCTCGAAACCTATTCTCGACGCTGGCCGCCGATCAACATTCCAAGCCCCGGAGAATCTGAATGAAACGACTGGCTATTTTGGTTGCAAGTTTGATGTTCCTGGCCAGCCCCGCGATGGCGATCAGTGAATTTGGCAAGCAGTGGAAGAACGAGTACCTGGGCGGCGAAGACGTCGATGAGGACTTCAAGACAGCCGGACGAAAGGCCGGTTGTTACGTCTGCCATGTCAAAGGCGAGGACAAGAAAAAGGTTCGCAACGAATACGGCAATGCCGTTCACAAGTATCTCAAGGCAGAGGATTTTCCCAAGGATTACGTGAAAGAGAATCCCGAGGAAGCCAAAGAGAAGATCCTCGAAGGCTTCAAGAAAGCCGGAGAACATGAGAGCGCTGATGGCAAGAAGTTTGCCGACAAGATCGAGAACAATGAGTTGCCCGCTACAGACGCCGGGCTTGAATAATTGTTCAATCGATCACCGACAAAGCTCAGGCCGCTTGTCGACAGCACTTGTCGACAGGCGGTTTTTTATTGCGCGCCGATTTGATCAACTAGTTCCGTTTGCAGGTTCCCTTCCCTCTATCTCGATTCGAGCCAACGAAAACATGAGTATTCGCACACCTCACATCCCAATGCTTCTAATGATCGTTGTCGTTGGTTTGCCCAATGGCGCCAACGCGGAGGAACCCACGCCGGAAGAAGGATTTGTCGCGCTGTTCAACGGCGAATCGCTCGAAGGGTGGCGGCTTGCGGAAGAAAACAAGGAGAGTTGGAAAGTCGAAGACGGCATGCTGGTTTGCGAAGGAGAACGAAGCCACCTCTTTTATGACGGTGAACTTGCGCCCTTCAAGAATTTTCATTTCAAGGCCGAGGTCATGACCACGCCGGGCAGCAACGCGGGGATCTATTTTCATACCGCGTACCAAGCGACCGGTTGGCCCGCCAAAGGATTCGAATGCCAGGTCAACGTGACTCACGCAGATCCGAAAAAAACCAGCAGCCTGTACGGCGTTGTGAATGTTGATGATCCGGGTTTGAAAGACAACGAGTGGTACACCCAGGAAATCATCGTCAAAGACAAACACATCCTGCTGAAGGTCAATGGACGCACCCTGGTCGATTACACCGAACCGGAAAACCAGGCGACCTCCAGCGACCAATTCGAGCGTCGAATTGGTGAAGGAACTTTTGCACTGCAGGCGCACGATCCCAAGAGCAGGGTCTATTTCCGGAATCTGCGGGTCAAGCGACTCGATTGAGCACGCGGGCTCCCGCGATCACAGCCCCAGTACGGCATTGAGTAAACCGTTCAGCGCCGGGCTGGCGGCTTTTCGCACACGCAGTCGGTCGCCGGGCCGCAGTGCGTAGTCGCTAACCGGCTGTGGTTGCCGACCGTCGGGTGTCATCTTGACCTTCATCGGCAGCCCGCCGATCGATTCGCTGTTGTGGCGGAACAAGGTGGCTTCCATCGTCTTGAGTTTGGCGGCAACACCGGTTTGTTCGAGCAATTCGCTGACGTAGACCGCGTGCGATCCCTCGGGCAGCGGCAGGATTCGGACGGGCGTTTCGTCACCCACCACCTGCAGGACCACCGAGTTTTCGGCTTTCGCCTGCCGGACGGCGTGATAGGTCTGTTCGGATACCGACATCTGCGGATCAAAGGCGCCGGAGAATTGATGGGTTTCCGATGGATTGCTGGTGAAAGCGGTCGCCGGCAGATCTGGCAATTTGAGCGACGTGCAACCGCCGCTGGCGATCAAAACGACCAACCAGATCGGTGCGAGTCGGCCGTGCCGGCTTGGGGCATTGGGTGTCATGGAGGGAGGGCCCGGTGAAGTTTCCATTCGATTCATACCGACCCCCATAAACTTTGCGGGTTAGGTCGGCTTTTCGGTCCATCGGCGTTTGAAGCCGGATCCTTTAAAGAAAAGTGCCCGAAAATGAATGTGCTCTTCCGGCCGATGATTGGCCAAAGACACCTCCAGACCCCGTTTCCCCGCGAATTCCTGCTTCCCGTCGATCGCATCGCTCTGTATATTGCCGGGCTTGCCAAGAAATAATTTCGAGCAAACCAGGACACAGATAGAGACTTCCCATGGCACGGCAGTGTGAAGCGTGCGGCAAGAAGGTCCAGATGGGCAATCGAGTCGAAACACGCGGTAAAGCCAAGTATCTCGGCGGTGTCGGTACCAAGATTACCGGTATCACGCGGCGCAAATTTGTACCCAATTTGCAGCGTGTGCACGTCACCCTCCCCAATGGCCAGAATAAAACGATGCGCGTTTGCACCCAGTGCATCCGCAGTGGGGTGGTCCGCAAGACGGTGAAAACAAAGCCGTTTGACGTCAGCGGTGCCAAGCAGAAGTAGCCGTGTCGCTTTCCGACGACCAGGTACGAAAGTTGGCTCTTCTTGCCCGTTTGGAATTGTCCGACGACGAGGTCGCGAAGGTGCGGCCCCAACTCGACGACATTCTGGCGTTCGTCGAGCGTCTGTCGGAATTGGATACGGCTGATGTCGAGCCGATGACGACCGCGTTGGACGTTGCGAATCGCTGGCGAGACGACGTGTTGGTGCCCGGTTTGTCGAATGAGCAGGCGCTGGAGAATGCACCGGCGCACGACGACAGCTGCTTTCTCGTTCCACCGGTCCTTGGCACTGCGGCAGCCAAAAAATAAGCGTCGCTGATTCCGCGCCCGACAAGGCCTTGCCCCATCATGCAATTCGGGCCTGAGAGTTTGCTGCCGCCTCTGGTCGCGATTGTCCTGGCCATCGTTTCTCGTCGGGTAGTCCTTCCGCTAGCTGCGGGCGTTTTCGGCGGCGCGATCCTGTTGGCGAGCGCCGACCCCGAGAAGGCCTGGTGGCACGCCCCGATCATTTTTTACCAGGCAATGGAAGGCTCGATCTTTTCCAAATCGCATCTCCAGGCCTTGGCGTTCAGCTTGTTGCTCGGCGCGATGGTCGGGGTCTTGGAGGCGGGTGGCGGAATGCGATCTCTGATCGTGCGGCTCTCACGCAAGGTCGTATCGCGACGAGGGGCGCAGACGATGATCGCATCCTCGGGGCTCGCAATCTTTTTCGACGATTACGCCAACACCTTGTTGTTAGGCGGGACGATGCGATCGACGGCCGACAAGTATCGTCTTTCGCGTGAAAAGCTTGCCTACCTGGTCGATTCGACCGCAGCTCCCGTAGCCGGATTGGCGGTGGTCAGCACTTGGGCTGCGATTGAAATCAGCTACATGGGCGAAGGGCTCAAGGCAGCCGGTGTTGTCGAATCGTCAGCGGCGTTCGAGATGTTCTTGCGGTCGATTCCCTATCGGTTCTATCCGTGGCTCGCGTTGGTGATGGTATTTGCGGTATCGATCAGCGGTCGTGACTTCGGTGCCATGCGCAAGTGCGAATCCGACGCGATCGCGAGTGGTAACAACGCGGATAGTGAAAACGTGGCTCAATCGGTTCCCGCCGACTGGTTATGGACGGCTGCTGTTCTACCGGTTGTCTTGTGTTTGCTTGGCGTCGCCGTCGTTCTGGTTGTGACGGGGTCGCGGGATTCGGAAATATCCCTGGGTGATGCGGGCATGCTTCGTGTCGCGGGTGAGGTGCTCGGCAACGGCGATTCCTACCTCGCGTTGATCGTCGGCGGCGCGGTCGGGTTGGTTTCCGCGATCGCCGCCCATCTGTTGTTTCGAGCCATCACCATTCGTGCAGCGCTTTGGTCTTCGGCGCGTGGTGCGGCCCAGATGATGCCTGCCTTGGTGATTCTCTGGTTCGCGTGGGCACTCTCGGCGATGACCGAACCCGACCAATTGGATACCGGTGGATATCTCGCCAAGATCCTTTCGGAACGGCTCGACCCGAGGTTGTTACCAAGTGTCGTGTTCCTCACCGCCGGCGCGATTGCTTTCTCGACCGGTACGAGTTGGGGCACGATGGGAATCCTGACACCTTTGTCGATTTCGCTTGCGATCCGCCTCGATCCCGGTGGTGGGATTGATGGCGCGATTGTGCTCGCGACCTGTGGTTCGGTCTTGGCAGGTGCAATCTTCGGCGATCATTGTTCGCCGATTTCCGATACGACAGTGCTGTCGAGTCGTGCCAGCGATTGTGATCACGTCGCCCATGTACGGACGCAAATGCCCTACGCCACGGTCGTGGCAGCGATCTGCGTGCTCGTAGGCACATTACCCTCGTCGATCGGACTCTCGCCCTGGATCAGCTTGTTGTGCGGGACGGTGATGGTGGTGATTGTTGTGCGGGTGTTTGGGAAACATCCCCATGAAACTGGTGGCGGCAAAGACGAAAACATTGCAAAAGCGTAAGGTTCGTGTCGGGTGAATTCATTTCGTCACTGGAGTTGTCTGGAGCGTCCCGTAGAATGTGGCGGGAATTCGACATCGACCTTGCTTCCACGCAAGCAAAACCCTTAGGCCTCCAAGTCGTCGATCCCAGTGGCACGGGATTCGATTTCTGATTCAGTGATATGAAGGACTGACATGATTGATACAACGTTGCGTCTTGCTTGCTTGTCTTTAATTAGTGCTTTGGTCGCTGCTTCGCTGCATGCACAGTCATTCGATACACCAATGACACGCTTGCGACCCATCGGCGAACCGAGCGCGGTGGACCAGTATCGGCCGCGGACGGATCAAACGCTCATTCGCGAGACCCAGTACCAGCAACTTCAGCCCGCCGCACAGGTCATCCAGGCGTTCGAGCAATCCGATTCCCCACGCCAGCGAGTTGAGTTGCAGCAGTTTGACGCGCCGCAGCTGCCCGGTTCGATGCAGCTGCCCGGTTCGACGCAAGTGCCCGGTTCGACGCAACTGCCCGCCGGTGGCTTCACTCCGCCGCCGAGCGGATTCGCTCCCCCAACAGCCCCGCCAATCACTGGTAACGCAGTGGCAGCGCCGAGTACGATGGTTCCGTCTGGCGTGCCGCGCGGACTACCGAGCAACTCCGGTGCGCTCTCGCCGGTACAACTGAATCCAACGATGAGCGGAGTGAGTGGTGATTTTGCGCGGATGGCACAGCCCCAGCTCAGTAGCGGCTTCGCAACGATTGACAATTGCAGCTGCATTTCTCCACCGAGCAACTATGTCGCCGGGAGTGCCGGATGCGCTCCGGTCGCTTACCAATCGCCGGCTTATGTATCGGCACCGAGTCCTGTTGGCCCGTCGATCCTTCCCAATGGGATCGCCCCCCGGGGCGGCGGAATTCCCGGTGGTCCGCTGATCAGTTTTGGACAACAGGCGAATCCAGTTCAAGTCGGACAGGGATGGTTTGGCCAGCCGGTCGCTTACGTACCAGGACAACCGATCCGAAACTGGGTCCGCTATCTCTTTCCTTAAGCCGCCTAATCTCATTCGGCCGTTCACGCCATCTCTTTCCTTTTCGCCGCGCACTCCAGGCAGGTCGGGCGCGTGACTTGCGGTCGGCTCAGGGTTGAACGTTGTTCTCAATTCGCTGCAAAGCGCGTTTGGCATGTTCGGCGATCGTGTCGTCTTGATCGCTGGATAATTGCCGCAGACGGGATGATGCGGACTCATCAGCGAGCTCGGTCGCGATTTGCATGGCACGGTGCCGCACCGATACCTGGGCACCTGAGCGATCGCTCTGCACGTACGCCAACAACGGGATCGCGCCGCGAGGACCGAGCTGGCGAATCTGCTGCTCGTCGAGGTACCCGGTCTTTGTGCGACCGATGCGAATCAGCGCCGCCTCGATAACGCGATCCAATTCCTCCTGTCCTTTTCCGGAAACCGCGAGCAGCGGAAGTTGCCAGATTTTTGTCGATGCGAGATCCTCCTCGCTGCGTTCCACGTTTTGCTGATTGTCCACCGCGATCCGTTCGCCCGGACCGACTGGACAACGAAAATCAGTGCCGGTCCACTCCGTCGCAGGGCCCGCGAGCGCTTGCACCACTGCACGGTTGGAATCGATTGTCCATTGGAATTCCGAATTCGCTGGACATATCATCGAGGACGCCAGTTGCGAATTCGGCGTCCGTGCATCGACGCGAAGCGGCTCCGATTCCGAAGTGCGGCACCAAACTTGTCCTTGCAGTACTTCGATGTGCTTTGGTGAACGGATCGCCAATTCGGCCGCCCCGCCGAGTCGCAGTGTCGCCCGATCGGCCATTTCGATTTCGCAATTCACACCCACGGGTGTGCGAATTCGCGAACCGATGAACAATTCATTGCTCGATACGAATGGCTGCCACCGTTGCGATTCGGGATCGAGCACTTCGACCGAGCCGGTCGTGCTGACCAGTCGCCCGGCCGTCGGAAGCGCGGTGCCTGGCAACGGGTCATCCTTTCGCGGCAAGAGAACGAATGCCAGCGCGATTGATGCCGCCACCACCGCCACGATGGACCATGCGGGAATCTGTTCAATCCAGCGGGCTCGTGCGAGGGAAGGTTGCGGGCCGAGGGGGGTGGTGGAAGCATCAACGGCCCGATCGATTGCGTTCGAGGATAGCGCGAGCTGATCAGTAAGCTTCGCATCGAGCATTTTCAAATCGTCCAGTGCGTCGCGGCACGAACGACACTTATCCAGGTGCCGCTGCACTTCTCGCTGGACCGTGGCGCTCAATTCGCCGTCGATCAGCGCGCTGAGATGGCAATTGCATTGTTCACAATTCATCGCCGCACCTCTGTGACATAAGCTGATGTTTGAGCATCCCACGCGCTTTGCTGAGGCGATCGTTGACGGTCGAGCGGGCAACGCCGAGCCAAGCCGCCATTTGGTCGTACGTCATTTCGTCGTAGTAGTGAAGCAGAATGGTTTCGCGCAGCGGCTCCGGCAACGCGTGAATCAGACCCATCAAGTGGTCTCGTTCCTCGTGATCGGTGATATTCGCTGGGGTGTCATCGGTCGGTAAAGTTGCGACATCGGTCGACGACGTGTAACGGACGCGATTACGGCGGATGAGGTCGACGCAAACGTTGTGAGCGATTCCGCGCAACCATCCCGTGATTGCTTCGGGCGATTTCAATTCATCTAACCGTGCCATACCGCGCATGAAAGTTTCCTGTACGGCGTCCTCCGCATCGGCTTGGGATCGCAGTTGCGATTGGCAAAGAGCATGAATCCGGCCGTACAAATGCCGGACCAGATCGATTTTGGCATTGTCGTCGCCGGACAAAGCCCGTCGGACGCAATCCTCGGTCTCTCGTTGCGTCTCACTCGTCAAAGGCATACGTCCTCGATTTGCGGTCGCTGCTCAAGTGGATCGGTGAGCTCGAGTATCTCGATGGGCTCGAGCACCTCGATGAGCTGGAACGAAAACGGCTTGCAGGGACAACGGCTCAAGATGCCAACGACGACCTTGTCGTGCGGCGTTGGATGTCGGACCGGTCGATTCTGGGAAAAAAAAGGGATTCGAAAAAAGTGGTGACTTCGCCGGTCCGGACCCGCCTCCCAAACGACGTTGGGTTGTAGGAAGTTTACCACTCGTCCGCGGGAGATTGGTTCGATGCGTGTTTGGTTTTCTTGTATCACAGTGGCAGCAATCGTCGGTTGGATGTCGGCTTCACAGGCCGGGAATTCTCTGTTGTGTCGGGCGATCGGCCAATTGGACCGCGCCGAAGAGGCCGACATGGCGAGCGATCAATTGATTGTTCACGAGTGGG
>JAHELS010000100.1:4456-20071 GCA_024644085.1 Rhodopirellula sp. | reverse complement strand
GGCATGACGCGGTTGATGAAGCACGTTCAACAAATGCGCGGTCTCGGCGATCACGCCATCGAGGTCGTTTACACAAACAATGTCAGTCGATACCACGGTGGCGTCGAAGCGGCACTCTGCGAGGCGCTCGGGCTGGGTCGCTGGCCGGGTGACCCAATTGCCGAGATTGCCCAGGCGGTTCAAGCGAGTAATGCCCAGGGGATCAGCATTGTTTGGATGATCGACCGCTGCGACCGCGGGACCGCAGTGCGGGCACGCGGTTTGGCAGACAATCAGGAAAACCTGGCGCTAATTCTAGGAATCACGTCGCGCCCGGGAGATCCGATTTCGACAACGGATGACAGCAAGGAGTTAGTGATCCATCTCGAATCGCTCTCGCTCGCCGATACGCTCGACTACGTTCGCGAGGCACTGCGGCACGCGGGAAGCAACCGCGACGTGATCGCCGACCAGGCGGCGGTCCGTTTGCATGAGTTGACCGGGGGAAAATTGGCTGATCTGGCGGTGATGGCCGAAGCCTCTTTGGAACTGGCGGCCAGTCATCAGATGGAGCTGGTCACCGCCGCCGTTGTCGAAGCGATCATGCAGCAGCAATCGGTGCGGGCGGCTTGAGTCAAGAGCTTCCGCAGACCGGACAATCTTTCCGGCAGGCGACCTTCAACATATGAAAGCTCATGTTTCGCAAATCCATGCGGAGCAACCGACCGACCAGCGGGCTGCCGATTCCCGTGATGACTTTGATTGCTTCGACGGCGCCCAGGCAGGCGACGGTGCCCGATACCGCGCCGAGGACCGGAAACTCCCGCTTCCAGATCGGTGGATCTTCCGGAAAGATGCAGCGCAAACAGGGGCCTTCGCCAGGAATCAAGGTGGTGATTTGTGCCTCCATGTCGTACATCGCGCACTCCACCAGCGGCTTGTTCTGCAAGACGGCTTGTCGATTCATCGCAAAACGTTCGACGAACAATGGGGCGCCGTCAACAACTAGATCGCACTGAGACACCAGGTCGGCGACGTTCTCATCGTTGACATTCTCGGCGACCGTGACAATTTCGAGTCGCGGATTCAATTCGAGTAATCGCCGTCGAATCGAATCGATGCGTGGCTTGCCAACCCAGTCGTGGGTCATCAGCAATTGGCGGTTCAAGTCGCTCGGCTTGACGTTGCCGGCGTGGGCGAGCACAAGCTTACCGACGCCTGCGGCCGCCAATTCGTAGGCGACCACGCTTCCGACACCCCCGACGCGCGAAACCATGACCGAGGCATTCTTGAGTTTTTGTTGACCCTCTTCGCCGAGTCCCGGAACCCACATTTGCCACTGGTAAACGGCACGTTCTTCGTCGGTCAATTCAGATGGCGGCATGGGATCGCGACGGCTCTGGCAAGAAATCGAGGCTTATCACGCAAGGAATCGAGACTGCTCAGGCAAGGATCTGGGTCGCCACATGACCGGCGACGTCGGTGAGACGAAAATCACGACCCGCGTAACGATACGTCAATCGTTCGTGGTCGAGTCCCAACAAATGTAGGATCGTGGCGTGCAAATCGTGCACATGCATCTTGTTCTCCGCTGCGTAATAGCCGTAGTCGTCGGTCGATCCGTAAGCGAAACCCCCTTTGACGCCGCCTCCCGCCATCCACATCGTAAACCCGTGCGGGTTGTGATCGCGTCCGTTGTTTCCTTGGGCCGTCGGTGTCCGACCGAACTCGCCGCCCCACAGCACGAGTGTGTCACGCAACAATCCGCGAGCCTTGAGATCACTCAGAAATCCGGCGATCGGTTTGTCGACTTCCGCCGCGTTCTTCGTGTGACCTTGATACAAATTGCTGTGCTGGTCCCACTGAACCTCGCTGTCGCTATGCGTGACTTGCACGAATCGGACGCCGCGTTCCAGAAACCGGCGAGCCATCAGGCATTGCCGGCCAAAATCCTCCGTCACCGGATCGTCGATTCCGTACAACTGATGCGTCAGTGCCGTCTCGCTCGCGAGATCCTGAATCTCGGGCATCGATGCTTGCATCCTGAAGGCAAGCTCGAAGGAGTTCAACCGGCCCTCGAGATCCTGGTTGGGCCCGACCGTCTCGAGGTGGCTGCGATTCATTTCCCGCAACAAGTCAAGTTGCTTTCGTTGCAGTGGCAATGAGACACGGGCGTTGCGAATGTGTTTGACTTTGACGTTGGCCGCGGGCAACGACGCGTTTCCGATCGGCGTTCCCTGGCAATGGGCTGGCAAAAACGCGGCGCCCCAGTTGTTGACGCCACCATGGGCAAGCGTTGGGCAAATCGTGACGAATGCGGGAAGGTTCTCGTTCTCCGTGCCGAGCCCGTAGGTGACCCACGAGCCGAGACTCGGTCGGACAAATTGGTCCGTTCCGGTGTGCAGTTTCAAAAGGGCGCCGCCATGTGCCGGGTTTGTGCCATGGACCGAGCGCAGGACGCAAAGATCATCGATGTGCCGGGCAACATTCGGAAACAGTTCGCTAACAGGTAGTCCGCTTTCACCGTGCTGATTGAATCGCCAGGGAGATTTCAGCAGGTTTCCCTGCTTGGCGAAAGTGATTCGTGGCAAATCAAACGGCAGCGGTTTTCCATGGTCACGATCAAGTAGCGGCTTCGGGTCAAAGGTGTCGACGTGCGACGGTCCGCCTTTCATGAACAGAAAAACAATCCGCTTGGCTCGAGGCGGAATGTGGGGCGTTTTCGCTGCGAGTGGATTGCCAATGACCGGACCGGCGCCCGCCTCGCAGCAGCGTTGAAGCAGTGATGCAAACGCGAGGTGTCCGAAGCCGATCGCGGTCGACCGGAGCAGCTTTCGCCGGGATTGCAGGGAGGTCTCCAGCATTGCGTCTACCTCAAGTAAAGAAATTCGTTGCTGGCGAGCAGACTCTGACAATACAGCGACCACGCGCGATGCATTTGCTCAGGATCGACGGTGGCCGAATCGAGCAGGCCATCCATAGCGAGTCCGTCAATGAATGCGACCGCGCGCCGCGACTCCGCTGCGCTGGGCAACCGTCCCAACAAACGTTGGTAGGCGATTTCGAGGCGTGAGGCATCACTCGCTGATTGGCTCAATAGGTCTCTGGCCAATTCGTCGGCCGAGTCCATCACGAGGTCCGAATTCATCAACCAAAGTGCCTGCGGCGCCACGATGGTGGAACCCCGGTTGCCGGTCGGCATCGTTGGATCGGGAAAATCGAATTGGGAAAACAGCGTGTAAACGTTGTTGCGAATGACGGGCAAGTACATCGCCCGTCGCAGACTGTCGTACCGGGTATGGTCCACCGACGTGTGGTTGAAAACAAACTGGCGATTGCGAAGTGGCACGGTTTTCCCCCGCAGCGACATATCCAGACGTCCAGAGACCGCGAGGATCGCATCACGGATCTGTTCCGCTTCCAATCGCTGCTGTGGGAACCGCCAAAGCATCCGGTTTTCGGGATCCTTGCTCCTGCAAGCGTCGGGGTCTGAATGCTGCGATGACATCTGGTAGGTGCTTGAAGCGAGAATCAAGCGGTGCAATTGTTTGGTCGACCAACCCGATTGCATGAATCGCCGGGCCAACCAATCGAGCAATTCAGGGTGGGAGGGCCGGTCACCGAGCACACCAAAGTTTTCCGTCGTCCGGACCAGACCGGCGCCGAAGTGCCATCGCCAAATTCGATTGACGTAGACACGGGCCGTCAGCGGGTGTTGTGTGCTGGCCATCCAGCGAGCCAATTCGAGCCGGCCACTTTGGTTGTTGGGCAGAATTGGCCGCACGATCGATGTTCGCATGACGGCGGGGAATTCCCTCGCAACCCCTTCACCGAGATTGCGGTGACTGCCGCGAACGTGCAGCGGCAAGCTGGTCACGACCGCGGAATCGGTCACGCCCATTGCGGCGGTGGGATCGGGCGCGCTGCTTTCGGTGACCCGCGCCGCTTCCATCAACTCGTTGTATTGTGCCAGAGTCTCAGCATCGAAAGCAAACTCTGGTTTCGGCGGGACAGCCAGGAATCCCGAGTTGTCACTGCGAGCGGCAAGGGCGGCATCAAGTTCGGCATCATCAAGTGAATTTGCTTTTGGATTCTGCTTGCGGGCCTCGTCCAGGGCCGCATCGACTCGGGCGAACAACGATCGATAGTGCGTTTCGATTGCCGCGCCTGCCTCTTCGAGCGTGGATGAGTCGTCGCGGATCCGGTGCCAGGCTTCAAAGAAGGGGGCGTCGGCGTGATATTGCAAGTGCAATCGACAGTGATGCAAGATTCTTGGGTGCAAACCGGCCGGCTCGGCGATCGACGCGACCACTTTCAACGTCGCAGAGGGATCGAGTCTGGACGCAGCAACAAGGTACTCGACTGCCTTGGAGCGCGCTTGCGTTCGCAAGTCTGCCATCGTTTTGTTCTTGAAACTGCTGGCAGCCTGTTTCTTCTCCGCGATCCGCTGGTCGATCGCCTTCAAACTCTCAAGTTCCTCGTCGGTCGCAAAGAGGTGTTCGTGCCAGTGCTTGATCGCACCCGTGTTGGTATCGCCCAGCGTTTTGGTACTCTTGAAGATCGCGGCGAGCGCGTAGTAATCGGTTTGTTTGATCGGATCGAATTTGTGATCGTGACAACGAACGCAGCCGAGCGTCATGCCGAGAAATGCTTTCCCCGTTGCATCGATCTGTTCATCGATCGTGTCCATCTCAAGCTTGTCGCGGTCGGGTTCGGCCAGCACCTTCGCACCGAGCACCAGAAAACCGGTCGCGATTTTGGTTTCACGCGTCGCACCGGGAATCAGGTCGCCAGCAATCTGTTCAACGAGGAATTGATCAAACGGCTTGTCATTGTTGAACGCATCGACGACAAAGTCGCGGTATCGCCATGCATTTCCGAAGGCCAAGTTCTCGTCGAGTCCGTTCGAATCGGCATAGCGGGCGACGTCCAACCAATGACGGCCCCAGCGAACCCCATACTGTGGCGATGCGAGCAACCGCTCGACAACCGTCTCGAACGCTTCGGGAGAATCGTCGGCGAGAAATGCGGCAACTTGGTCTGGTGTCGGTGGCAAACCAGTCAGGTCGAATGTGACGCGCCGAATCAGCATTCGGCGGTCGGCCGCCGGTGCGGGCTGTAAACCTTCTTGCTCAAGTTGTGCCAACACGAATGCGTCGATCGGAGTTTGAACCCGGAACGAATTCTTCACCTGCGGTATGCTGGGATCAGCGACCGCCTGAAAAGACCAGAACTTTCGTCCCTCTTCGATACTCATTCCGCTCGGCGATGAGCCGGTGGCGGATGCCGTTCGGGGGTCGGGAGCACCGAGTGAGACCCATTTCTCAAGCGCCGCCACCTGATGTGGCTGAAGCCGGCCTTGAGGCGGCATCTGAAGGTCGCGGTCATCGTAGCGGACGGCTGAAATCAGCAGGCTGTGTTCGGGATCGCCCGGAACGATTGCCGCGCCGGTATCGCCACCCCGGAGCGTTCCTGCTTTCGAATCGAGCGACAAACCACCCTTGGTCTTGTCGGGGCCGTGACATTGGTAGCAGTGCTCGACAAGGACTGGCCGCACTTGTTTCTCGAAGAATTCAATTTCCTCGGGAGTCAGAGCTGTGTCGTTGGCTGTTGATCGAGGGACGCCCGCAACGACCCAGGTGAGCGCGCACAACCACGCAGCCGCGAGGCGTAACAATTCGCTGCGGTGGTGTCTCGTCGAAGTAGATGACTCGTCGCGTGACATAGTTGGCTATCTTAGTTATTTCTGCCCGGCTTCGTCATTGCCGCTCCTGGATCGAAGATGCTGGCAGCACTCCCCTACCTCGAATTTAACGATTCAGAAGAGATGATTCCTCCGCAAATTGCCTGCATCGACGACGTTTGCCGAGCCGAGGAGGTGATTCGCGGCCACCTCTCCCCTGCCCCGCTGATTCGTTCCTATCGGCTGGAGAAGGAACTTGGTTTACCGCCCGATCGGCGGGTCTGGATCAAAGATTACGGGTGGACGCCAGTCGGGTCATTCAAACTGCTGGGAGCATTGAATTGGATGGCGAACCATCTCGATGAGATCGGTGATCGTCCGGTGACCGCTCATTCATCGGGTAATTTCGCCTCGGGCCTCGCCTTCGCGGGCATGAAATACGGCAAGCGAGTGATCATCGTGATGCCTGAAAACGCACCCCGGGTCAAATTTGAATTGACGCGTTCATTCGGCGCCGAAATACGCACCTACGACATCGCCACCGATCACGAAACCGGCTTGCGGGACAACATGACACGAGAGATCGCCGAGGTCGAAGGCGCCGTCCAGGCATCGCCGTACGATGACAACGATGTGATTGCGGGCAATGGCGTGGGGGGACTCGAAATTGTGCGCGAGCTGCGAAGCCAGCAGCGCGAAGTATCCCACTTTTTTTGCGCCGTCAGTGGGGGCGGCTTGATGGCCGGTCACGCGTTGGCGATCGCCGATGAGTTTCCCGCCGCTGAGATCATCGGCGTCGAGCCCGCATCGGCGAACGATTTCTCGCAATCGCTTCGAGCAGGCAAGCGGGTGAGAATTGACTGCCCGGAAAGTATCTGTGACGGGCTGCTCTCTTACGATGTCGGCGAACACAATTGGCCGATCCTGCGCGATCGGGTCCACCGCTGTGTCTGCGTTGTCGACCGAGAAACGTGTCGGGCGATGAGATGGATGGACGAGCACCACGGCCTCCGCACGGAACCCTCCGGCGCAATCACAATTGCTGCTGCCCTGGGCGAAAAAGATTCCTTCGACGGATCTGGCGATATCGTGATCGTTTTGAGCGGACGAAACGTAGATCCGGGTCCCTATCGCGATTGGACGGCGAGCCTTTGATACCCGAGATTTTGCAAAAGAATACCAATGCTTCGGGTGTCGTGACGAATCACTTGTTCATCAGATGGCGGGAGGCAGCGGAAACACTTACGTTAACGAATGTTGACTTCAGGTTTCTGGTGCCTGCATGTCTGCCCCCGGTCGTATTGGTTCGACCGCACTCACTCGGGAATCAAGTTCATGTGTCAGTTCAAATCGGCGGCAGCGAGCGTTGCCGTGTTGTTATTCATTCAGGCTTCGTCTTACGGCCAAACCGACGCTCCGCAGCGTCTCGGCAGCCAATACATTCCCATCGACGCGACGGCAACGGTCCGTGTGAGTGTTGCTGAGGTGCTATCGAGTCCGCAGACCGAGATGTATCCGGTAGAGGTCGCGGATGCCTGGTGCAACGAAAACATCGGCGTGCTCGCGAGTGAGTTCGACGAGGTGAAGGTGGTCATCGGCGCACCCGGACCCGGCGGCACTATGTTCGCGCTGATTGTGACGCTTTCGCGCGATTTGGACGTCACGACGCTGAATCCGAAACTCGTCGACGCCACCCAGGCGATCGATGTGGATGGGTACAAGTGTTACCCCATTGTTGGACCGCCGGGCATTGTGTTACACGCGAAGGACGCTCGAACGGTCGTGATCGCTACCGAGAATTACGTTGGCAGCGTGCTGCGGGCGGCCGAATCGCCCGACGCGAACGGGCCTCTTGCAAAAATGGCGGAAGGAGTTTCTCACGCCGGTCACCTGACCGCGTTGGTCGCCGTCGAGCCCCTGCGCCCGATGCTCAATGGAATGCTTCAGATGCAGGCTGACAAGATTCCGCCACCACTTGTCGAATTCACGAAAGTCCCCGATCTGCTCGATGCGGTCTTGGTTCGTGTCAATCTCGATGACGAGAAAAGCGGAATGCAATTGGTGATGTTAGGGACCGACGAGGCGGCGGCCGAGGAGCTCTCCGGATTGATCTCACGCGGTTTGGAAATGGGCCGCCAGATCGGGCTAGCCGAAGCAACGAGTGATATCGATGGCAACGACGCCGTCAGCCAGGCGTCGCGTCAATACGCCGAGCGGCTGTCCAACAAGATTGTCGCGCTGCTGACACCCACACGCGACGGGCGAAAGCTGTCGCTCAGCGGATCGGCGACAAGTGGGCTGGCAACGCAGGGTGTGCTTGTCGGCTTGCTGCTGCCGGCGGTTCAGGCGGCGCGTCAGGCGGCGCGTCGAACCTCGTCGTCGAATAACTTGAAAATGATCGGATTGGCAATGCATAATCATCATGACACGCATCGAGCCTTTCCAGGCGACATCAAGCGCGAGGATGGCACACCTCTGTTGAGTTGGCGTGTTGCCATTTTGCCGTTCCTGGAACAAAACGCACTTTACGAGGCGTTCCACCTCGATGAACCGTGGGACAGTCCGCATAACATTCAGCTGGTGGATAAGATGCCGCAGGTCTACGTTCACCCCGGAATTCCTGCGCCTCCCGGGTTTACCGTTTACCAACGTCCTTCCGGCGAAGACTACATCCATCGCCCGTCCGATGCGGTCAGTTTTCGGGACATCACCGACGGAACATCCAACACGATCATGGCAGTCGAAACCGTTGGCGAAGAAGCGATCCAGTGGACGAAACCAGCCGATGTGGCATTCGATTCGGATGATCCGCTCGGGCCGGTCGTCGATGGGTCCCGTCCCGGATTCAATGCGTTGTTTGGCGATGGATCGGTTCGGTTCTTTTCCAACGCCATCGATCCGAATGTTTTCATGGCGCTATTGACGCGAAACGGAGCCGAGATCGTGCGCCCGTAGCGTTCGCATCAGGCGGTTTCCACGCTGAGCAACGATTTGCCTTTCGGCAAGTCGATGCACACATAGCCGTGACCATCGTGGCGAACCCACGCGCCGGCATCGAGCTCCGTCATCGAATTCGACTCGCGCAGCCTGTCCTGTTGAAAAACGACACCTTGCACTCGCGGGATCTTGATTGTGAAGCGTCGCGTGGCGAATGGGGCATCGAGCATGATTTGGTTTCCGCTGCGGCGAACCGATGTCAGTTCTTTCGCGGCCCAGTAGCGTCCGATATCGCTTAGTTTCATCCATTGGGTTTCGTCTCCGAACCGATCGGCGAGCGATGTCACGATCCGTTGGAACGCGTGGAACCCGTTCTTCGATCCGTTGCTGTAGATGCCGGGCCAATGACACAGCATGACCGCAGGTTGGCGTCGGCGAATCAAGTCGACCATTCGACCGGCCGATGCGTCGGCGTTGGCGTAGCGGTCAGGCTCGGAGGCTTGATCTCCCTGCCAACCGCCGAACCAATCACCGGTGCCGGCCGGCACGTTGACCGTCAAGCGAAGATCCTCCGTGCCAACGCCCCTGACATGTTCCAGGATGGGCTCGGTGCTCTGGTCGCCGCCATGAACGTATTTGAAATAGTGCGGAAGATCGACTCGGTACACGTCGCGAACTGCTTCATCGACGGCGAGTGAAAGTTCGCTCTTGACGCGGTTGCCGAATCCGCCGGGCGTCGTGATCCCTTCGCACGGCAGATCACACCGCTCCAGGATCCGCAGCGCGTAAGCCAGGTACGATGCAAGTTCATCAACGCTCTTGTGCTGTTGGGGAAAGGAATTCTCCATCGTTGCGGCGTTGATCGCCTCCATGGGGCGCCCCGTTTTCAAATCGATGACGCGCGTATGCGTGATCATTTCCGGGTGGATGTCCCAGTGCGGCACCATCAACTCGCGAACGAGCTTCAAGCTTTCCTGAAGCTCGCGCCTCGACCAACCGGGTAGTTCGCGGTCAAGCCACCCGACGCAGGCGGGATAGGGGACGACGCTGTACTTTCCTTTGACGCCGTGGTCAGCGCACCACTCGCCGAATTCGCGAACAAAGCTATCGGGGATCTCGCGCGGCCAGCGGCGCCACGGCTTTTTGTACTCGTCGCGATTGGGCCATGCTTCGGCGAACTGCGGGTTGCAAAAATGTCCCATGTTCACAAGACATGTCGAGTCGTCGATCACGAACGAGAGCGGGACTCGATTTCGCGGCAGCACGATATCGACGCCATGAGCTTGATCAGCGTCGACGCGTTTCTTGTGCGGGACGGTAGCGTCCTGACTGTAAACCGGATTCGACATCATGGCGCCAACCGCGCCGGCGGCCGAAGCCCCCAAAAAAGCTCTGCGGTCAGTCATCGTTGTCGCCGCGGGGTTTTTCGTCTATCAGCATGCGTACGGCAGGTGATTGTAAATCGTCAAATTGACCGCCGCGAATGCATCGAATACAGGCCCAAAGCGCGGTCGCACCAAGTGCGATTGCGATCGGTAACGCAACGTAAAGAACGCTCATGGGGTTCGCGTATCTCCCTTGGCCGACGCGAGCGTCAAACCGAGCACGGTCAGACCGCTTGTCGGCATCAAAGCGGCGGCGATCAGCGGAGTAATCGATCCCGCCATCGCCAAAGCGACCGCAACGACATTGTAGCTGATCGAGATCACAAAATTCCGGATGATGACGCGCCGCGTGTGACGAGCTGTACGCGTCAACTCCAACACGCCCTTGAGTTTGCCGTCGCGTATCACGACCGGTGCGGCCGCCAAGCTGGCCCGAGCCCCACCGCGGAGAGCGACTCCCACGTCGGCAGCAGCCAGTGCGGCTGCGTCGTTCACTCCGTCGCCCACCATCATCACCGGCCCAACCGCAGCCTGGACTGCCGCGAGTTTGTCTTCGGGATAGAGTCCACCCTGCGCGTGCCCCGGTTCGACTCCGATCGACGCGGCGACCCGTGCGACGGTCGACGGATGGTCGCCCGAAATGATTCTGACTTGCCAACCACCCTGACGCAGGGCCCGCACCACATCGTGCGCATCGCGTCGAAGTGGGTCAGCCACACCGACGGCGGCAACGCATTGATCACCCTGAAAAACAACAATGGGGCTCAGCCCCGATTCGAGGATATCGCAGATTCGCCGCGTCCAATTGGGATCGGGGCAAGCCACGAGTTCGTCGAACATTTGCGGGCTGCCGATTCGGTAATGGCGTCCCTCGATCGAGCCTTCGACGCCGCGTCCGGGAACGTTTTCGACGCCGATTGCAGATGCGTCGGTAAAGTCGTCGTCCGACGCTCGATTTCTAAACGCGTAGTCAACGATCGCCTGGGCAATGGGGTGGTGTACGCCGGTTTCGATGATCGCGACGTCACGCAATACATCGTCGCTTCCATGCCACGCGGCGACTCGCATGCGACCTTCCGTCAGCGTCCCGGTTTTATCGAAAAACACTGTTCCGGGCGGTTTCAAACGTTCGACGCAATCGCCGGATCGGACCAACACGTTTCGGCCTGCCAGACGTCCGATCGAAACCGCGACCGCCAATGGAGTCGCCAATGCGAGGGCGCAAGGACATGCGACAATCAGCAACGCAATGACATTGTCAACAATCCGGGTCGGATCAAGTGACCACCAAACGATGGCGGTAACCGACGCAAGCACAATCACGACAATCACGAACCAGGCGCCAATCCGATTTGCCAATTGCACGATCGGCGTTCGCGATTCTGCAGCACGCGACACCGCCTGCTGGATCGCGGCGAGCCGGGTCTCATCGCTCAACGCCTCGACCCGAATCATCAGATTCGCGCGGATATTGTCCGTCCCCGCCTCAACCTGGCTCCCCACTCCGACGCGAACCGGGCAGCTCTCGCCGGTCAACAAGGACCGATCGACCCATGATTCGCCCCCGGTAACGATGCCGTCAATGGGAACACTCTCCCCCGGACCAACTCGCACCAGATCGCCGATCGATAAATCTTTCACAGCAACGCGGGCCGGGCGGCTCGCGGCATCGAGTCGCGTCGCGACCGCCGGCGCGAATCGGACGAGTGTCTCGACCGCCTCGCCCGCCCTTCGCTGCATTCTCATTTGCAACCATCGTCCCAACAGCAGAAAAAAAACGAGGCAGGCGATCGAGTCAAAATAGACTTCCCGCAAAGGGTCCAGCAGTGCGTAAACGCTGGCCGCAGTTCCAGCGGTCAACCCGAGTGCGACCGGTAAGTCCATGTGGGGTGTGCGGGTTCGAAGCGATGCCAACGCGCTGCGGAAAAAAACTCGGCCCGGAAACAAGACCGCGGCGACTCCGAGAGCGACCCCGGCAAATCGCAAAAACTGTGCGTGGGCGATCGCAATCCCAGTGAACTGGCCCGCGTACAGCGCGACTGCGATCCACATCGCGTTGGCCGCACAAAAGCCGGCGATCGCAACGTCGATAAGCACTCCGCGTGTCGCCTCGGTGTCTGATTCGGATTCGGATCGATCGCCCAGTGCACTGACTTGATAACCGATTCGATGCAAAAAGCCACCGATTGCCGAGAGCCGTATCAGATTCGGGTCGAACACGACTTCAATCGTTTGCAGGTGCATGCTGACGTGCGCAGAGTGCCAACCTGCGACTCGCTCCGGCGCGCGTTCGATCAACCAAATGCAAGCGGCACAATGAAGTCCCGAGATCGCCAACGTGACGCGGAGCAACCGTTGGCCTGACGCAGACTGCATCGCTTCAGGGGCGGATCGCCCGAGCAGACCGGGGTCATCAAGATCACCATACGACCATGCCTCGTCGCCCCCAATCTCACCGCCCGAAAAATCGCTGAGCTGGTAGTATTCTTCAAGTCCCCATTGATGGATCAGTTCGTAGGCGCCGCGGCAACCGGAACAGCAGAATGTTGGCTCCGACGCAATCTTCGGTCGCGGAGAAGGCAGACCACAGTGCGCACAGGCGACCTGATCGGCGTGCGTTTCACTGGGGCGGATTGCAATCGACATGATTGGATCGCCGGGCGCCGGATGCACCGTCTCGCGGCTTTCAACCTTCCGGTGGGCAACAAGGAAGCGGTCCGTCGGTCAGTTCGAACATCCCACTGAGGTCAAATTGCGAAGAGCTCAATTCGGTGCCTGATTCCGGTCGGACCATCGTTGATAGATCGGCCGACGCTCGGCCCGTGGCGGTATAGAGTCCCGTCGCGATCAACAACAAGCTCGCAGCCACGGGTAACACCGCGCGAAATCGCGGTACCAATGATCGTACCCCAAGCGTCAACGAAGTAAGCGCCGGCAGTGTCCCGGCCCAAAACGCGAACATCACGGTCAATGAAAGGATGACATCACCGGTTCCCGCCGCAATCAGCACGAACAGGTAAAGCCATCCACACGGCAACCACGTTGTCAGAAGTCCGACAAGATAGCCGCGGCCTGCCGGCGTGCGGTCGGCGATCAAAGGCTTGGCATTGTGAAGCAGTCGGGCGATCCAGGAATGACCCTTCGCGGTCACCGTCCGGGATTTCAGCAAGGGAAACATCCTCATCAGCCGCCACAACCCAATGAGAATCAGCAATCCGCCGGCAACCTGGGCAGCCAGCGACTGAAAGCCGGCGAAACCGCCCCCGATCTGAACCGCCGTGCCCAACAAGCCGGCGGCCAGTCCCGCGGAGAGATACGTCGTTAAACGGCCGATATGATAGGCCGTGATGGTTGTCACTTTTCCATCACCGCCGGTGGCCCAAAGCGCAAACGGGCCGCACATGCCGACACAATGCAAACTGCCCACAAAGCTGGCCAGAAGAACGGCTGACGCGAGAGTCATCATGTCAGCGTTCTCCACCGGAACGTGTAACCGCGGACGGACTCTCCTCCGCCCGAGCGTTCGTGCGGCGAATGTTCAACTCTTTCGAATACAAAAAACGGTTCTTATCACGATCGGTGACGTCGATGCTGACTTGCCATCGACCATCGGCATCGAAACAGTCGCTCAGCGAAACGCCGCTGAAACGACCCGCGGGGATCCTTACGCGGCGCAGGTCGGAAGCTCGCGCATGCCGGAAAATCTGGATCTCACCTTCGACCAATTCGATGGGATCTCCCGGGCGATCGGTCAATCGGATCTGAAGACCGCTTGCCATCTCCGACTCAGCAACCGCGTCAACTTCACACGTCCACTCGAGCGCCGCGGATTGGGCTCGCAGCCGGACGACCTCGTCCCACTGGAGCGCCTTTTGGTGATAGTCGGGGACGATTGCCACGGATTCATCGCTGGTGGCCACAATGATTGCCACGATCCCGCCGACCACTTGCAGACCGAGCAAGGCGACGACAAGCGAGCCCCATTGCCAGGCGGCGCGGCGGTTGGCGGCGTGAGTTCGGGTATTCATGTCCGCGGCCCCAAGAGTCTCATCGTGACCTCGCGCTCGTTGCCGATATCGTCGCGAACCTTGAGTCTTCCAGCGGTCTGTCCCCGGGGGCCAAGCCGCGAGACGGGGACGTTGACCAACACGGGAACGAGCATTGTCTCGTTCCCTTGAAGATGTACCGTTTCGCTTGAGGAGCGCCCCAGCCGAGCATCGGCCGGTTCCATGACCTCGATCGTGTAGGTATGCGGGGTTTCGGTTCGGTTCGTCAACCGAATCTGAAAGTTGTTCGTGATGATTCCAGGAGTTATCTGCTGGAACGGGTTGCCCCGCCCGCGCGTCAGTCTGGCGTCGAACGCGTACTTCGTTGCGAGAACGCCAATGAAAGCCAAACCGACAACCAGCAACAATGCAGGGTAAGCAACTGTTCTTGCACGCAATAACTTTGGCGGCTTGCCGTCCAGCGAGTCCTGGGAACTGTATCGTATCAGGCCGCGCGGCGTGCCGACGCGGTCCATGACGCGGTTGCAGGCGTCGATGCATTGGGTGCAGTTGATGCATTCGAGTTGGAGCCCGTTACGAATGTCGATTCCGGTCGGACACACAACCACACACTGATTGCAATCGACGCAGTTGCCCGCGGTGTCACCCTCGGTGCGTTTTCCTTTTTGTCGCGGCTCGCCCCGTTTGGGGTCGTAGGCAACGATCAAACTTTGTCGGTCAAGCATCACAGATTGGAATCGCCCGTACGGACAAGCAATCAAGCACATCTGTTCGCGAAAAAAAAGAAAGTCGAAAAGCATCAAGGCGGTAGTTCCGCCCATCACAAGGAACGCCGTGGGGTGCTCCAACGGTGACGAACGGATCCATACGGCGAGTTGGTCGGTACCAACGAAATAGGCAAGAAACGTGTGGGCTAGAAGCAGGCACAATACGAAGTAAATTGCAAAACGGACGCCTCCCATTAACCCGGCTGTCTTGCGTTTGGGCTTCCCACCCTTGCCACCGGTTCCCTCGAACAATCGATCGATCGGTCGAAAAAGAAACTCCATGTAGACCGTTTGCGGACACGCCCAACCGCACCAGACACGCCCGGCCAACGCGGTCGCAAGCACGACGGTGACGAGAATGCCGATCACCAGAAGCGTAAGCAGAAACGTGTCGGTGGGCAGAAAAGTATGGCCGAAAAACACGAACTTTCGCGATGCAATGTCGAGCAGAACGAAAGGCCGACCGTTCATCCGAAGATGTGGAAGGACAATGAAGAAAACGATCAGAAACCAGGCCAGCGCGCGCCGCCGCTGCCACAGTGCTCCCTTCGCCAGGCGGGGATAAAGCCAGCGACGGCTACCGTCGTTTTCGAGTGTACTGAGTACATGCTCGGGAGCGTCGAGTAATGTCGAATCACTCGGAGGTTCGCCGGCCCGTTCAACTTCGCGTGAGGCGTTCATTACTTGCGGTCCATGGGGCTCGCGGCATGTCAATGCGTCGCGAAACTGTGCCACTAGTCGGCGGCTGGGGTGGTGCCGGCCGAGTCATTTGATTCCTCGACTGGCTCCGTGCCGGTTTCCGCCGCTGTGGAGGGCGGAGTTTCCGGATTCTCGTCGGCGTCTTCGTTTCTGTCGTC
>JAHELS010000100.1:0-4446 GCA_024644085.1 Rhodopirellula sp. | reverse complement strand
ATGCAACATAGCTTGATACCAGCACGATTTCGTTCGTTGAAAGTCGGTTCTTCCAAGCCGGCATCGCACCCGCGTTGGCGCCGTTCTGAAGCACTTTCAGGATATCGCCAATGTCCTGGACGTTCTTGTACTCGTCGTCGCACAGGTTCGGACCGATCAATCCTCCGCCATCCTTGCCATGGCAAGATACACAATTGGATTTGAATACGATCTTACCAACTTGCAGCCATGAATCCTTGTAGAGAAACCGCAGTACTGTTTCGCGATCCGCGGTCAACTCGCCGATCTCGGCAAATTGCAGCTGCAGGTTTTCGGCCAGCTCGCGGTCGTAGCGGTCGGCGAGCGAACGCCCCTCGGCGCCGTTGTGGTAGAAGAAAAAGTACGGGGGCGTGAACAGGATCGAGATGATAAAAGCCCATTTCCACCACGCCGGCAACGGGTTGTCGTACTCCTGAATGCCGTCGTAATCATGCCCGGTCAACGGGTCGTCGGGTGCCCCCTCGGGAAGTTGTGCGGGATCGGACACAGGTTCACTCATCACGTGGATCCTCCACTTTATCGGACAGTGGGATGGAGGCAAATTTCTCGGTCGCGTTGCGCGACAAACGAAGCGTCGCCATCAGCATCAATCCAAAGGCGAACACGAACAACAACAGTGCGGCTTCGGCACAATCGCTGTAGTCAATCGCACGAATTACATCTTTCAGCATCGCGGCGTCACCTACGCGTCGAGGATCAAACGGGTGAATCGACCGCCGCGCACACCCACGTCATCAACGTCCGGATTCTTTGGCTGTTCTGCCTGACCAGAGTCGTCTGTAACGGGTTCGTCTGCGGCTGGTTCATCTGCGGCTGGTTCATCTGCGGCTGGTTCATCTGTCGCATCGGTGTCTTCGCCGAGGGGCGTTTCAGCCGCGGTCTGCTGTGGTTCCGGCGGAGCGAAAATGTCGGTCCCGAGCCGCTGCAGGTAGGCGATCAACGCGACCGCTTGGGAATCGAGAGTCATGACGTCACCGCGAGAAACCGGACCGCCTTGCGAGACGATTTCGGCGGCCACCCGTTCGGCCTGCTCGCGCGCCATCTGGGCTGCTTCGGTCAATTCGCGGTCATAGGGCGCGCCGAGCAAGTGTGCCGCCCTGACGCGTTCGGGAATCTTGTCGAAGTCAATCGGCGTGTCGAGTAGATGAACATACGACGGCATCACCGAATCCTCCTCGATGGCCTGCGGATCCTCCAGGTGCGTCCAGTGCCAGAGGCTGCTCTGCTTGCCGCCCTCGCGTGCCAGGTCGGGGCCGATCCGGCGACTGCCCCACTGGAAGGGACGGTCGTAAATGAACTCACCCGGTTTGCTGTATTCGCCGTATCGTTTGGTCTCGGCCACCATCGGCCGAATCATCTGTGAGTGACAGTTGTAACAACCCTCGGCAACGTAAATGTCGCGACCAGCCAGTTCCAAGGGCGTGTACGGTTTGACCGTAGCAATCGTCGGTACGTTGCTGCGAATCAGGAACGTCGGAATGATCTCGAACAGACTTGCGATCACAACGGCGAGGGTCGTCAATACCGTGAATCGCACCGGCAGTCGTTCCCAGCGTCGGTGCCAATCCATTCGGGCCCAAACATCAAGTTCTTTGGCTGCATTGAGAACCGGCGCCGAATCGAGTTGGCTTGTGCCACGCGGCGGGTCGGATTGCGGGACCGGCGCGAGTCGGGCGGCCTGGTAAATCGGAACCTCATATTTTGCCGGGCGGTTCAGCCAGGTCATGAAGTAGTTGACGAGCATGAGCACGATACCGGCGACAAACAGGCCGCCGCCAGCTACGCGGGTCCACCACATCGGCATTACCGCGGACACCGATCCAATGAATTCGGCATAGGCAAGATTGCCGCTGTCATCGATCGCTCGCCACATCAGACTCTGGGTCACACCGGCGACGTAGATCGGGACGATGTAGAGGAGGATCCCAATGAACGCGATCCAAAAATGCAGCGACGCCGCTTTTTCGCTCCACAGTTTTGTTTGGAACAATCGCGGCGTCAGCCAGTAGATCATTCCAAACGTCATCATGCCGTTCCACCCCAGCGCGCCGCTGTGAACGTGAGCGATGGTCCAGTCGGTGTAATGAGTCATCCCGTTGAGGCTCTTGATGCTCAGCATCGGTCCCTCGAACGTCGACATTCCGTAGAAGGTCACGCCGACTACAAAGAACTTCAGCACCGGATCGGTCGAGACCTTGTGCCATGCCCCTCGCAGCGTCAGCAGGCCGTTGATCATTCCGCCCCATGATGGCATCCATAACATCAGGCTGAACAACATGCCCAGCGTCGAGGCCCACTCGGGCAATGCCGTGTAATGAAGATGGTGTGGTCCAGCCCAGATGTAGATGAACACCAATGACCAGAAATGGATGATCGAAAGCTTGTAGCTGAAGACCGGTCGATTGGCCGCCTTGGGCAAAAAGTAGTACATCATTCCAAGGAACGGAGTGGTCAGAAAAAACGCCACCGCGTTGTGGCCGTACCACCACTGCATGAAGGCGTCCTGGACACCGGCGTAGATGGAATAGCTCTTGCCGAGGCCGAGCGGCACAACCAGATTGTTGAAAACGTGCAGCACCGTCACCGTTACAATCGTCGCGATGTAAAACCAAAGTGCGACGTACATGTGACGTTCACGACGGTGGACCAGAGTCATGAAGAAGTTGACTCCGAAGAACCCCAGCCAAACCACCGCGATCGCCAGGTCGATGGGCCATTCCAATTCCGCGTATTCTTTGCTCTGCGTGATTCCCAATGGTAGCGTCGCCGCGGCGGCAACGATGATCGCCTGCCATCCCCAAAAATGAAGTCGGCTGAGCGTATCGCTCCACATCCGCGCTTTGCACAATCGTTGGGTGCTGTAATAGACCGCGGCAAAGATGCCGTTGCCTGCGAATGCGAAGATCGCCGCATTGGTGTGCAACGGACGCAGCCGACCGAATGTCATCCACTCCAAAGCGTCAAACAGCTTGGGGAGGACAAGCATCACGGCGACGAGCAGCCCGGCGAGCGTCGCAATCAGCGCCCACACCAATGTCGCGGTTGCAAATTTGCGAACAATATCGTCGTCGTAGGAATACGATTCCATCTGCACAGTGCCCCCGCCCGATGCGGTCAACTGCGGATCGGAATCGATCTCCGAGGATGCACCAATTGCCACCCTGTCGTTCCCCTGTTTTGCATGTGAATCGGGTACCCGCGACGATGCCCAAGCCGGCATCGTTGCATCACGCGAGAAGTATAGCAACGCCAGCGAGAGAAGCCGATGAGGTCATGCGACAGTGTGTCGCGGAAGCAGAATCAACCGAAATCGGCCAGACCCGACAGAGTCCCATTGTGTGCTCATTGTCACACAAATGCGAAAGGGCCGCTTGATCGGGATAGGGTTGCCGGATGAGGTCCCGCGAAAGCGGTCATCGCAACGCCAGCGCGAGCATGTGGAACATCGAGCGCAATGCTTCCCGGAACGTCAACTTGCTCTCACCTCGCCTGCGGTCGGTAAAGGTGATCGGGACCTCAGCCATTTCTGAGCCCTGACGATGAAGCATCACAAGCAACTCTTCGAGCACGGAATACCCATCGTCATTGACGTTGTCCATTCCCATTTTCACCAGTGCCTCGGTTCGGTAGCACCGCATCGCACCGCTGCAGTCCTTGACGGGCAACCGCAGGCACATCGTCGCAAATCGATTCACCGCCCGACTCATCATCTTGCGATGAATCGGCCATCCCACGATTGCGCCGTCTTGGACGTAACGCGAGCCGATCACGACATCGACCGGCGGCGACGCCAATGCCCGATCGTGCAACCGTTTCAATTCGTTGGGATCGTGACTGAGGTCCCCGTCGAGATTCAGAAAAAAGTCGTAGCCCTCGTCGATTGCCACCGACATGGCGTGTCGAATCGCGCTGCCGAGGCCACGCTCGATTTTCCGAACAATCACCCTGACTTGTGGATCGGTCTCAGCGATTTCGGCAACCAGGGCGGCGGTGTTGTCAGAGGAATCGTCGTCGACAACCAAAATGTCTGCGTGGGGAAGGGTCTTGCGCAACCGAGTGACAAGTTCAACGATGTTCTCGGCTTCGCGGAGGGTACAGACGCCGATCAACGCTCGCGGCGGAATCACCGCAGGATCGGTGGAGTCGGCGGGAGCGGATTCGGTAGGCAATCGATGGCCACACGCTTGGGTTGAAGCGGGGGGTTTCCGGTTTCCCCGCTTGGTTTTTCAGCTCAACCGCGCACGGCAGGCCAATACCAACGGTGTACCACTACCAACGATGTACCGCTACCAACGATGTACCGCTACCAACGCTGTACCGCTACCAACGCTGTACCGCTACCAACGATGTTCGGGGCGATCGAAGATTTCGCGCAGCAGGATGGCCTGTTGGATTCCGCCCGGCCGC
>JAHELS010000007.1 GCA_024644085.1 Rhodopirellula sp. | reverse complement strand
CGCCGGACAGGTCGATATCAATTAAGTCCGCGTGCCAAAAGCAATCCTCGAAGCAAAGTTCAGTCTCGCTATGCATTCGTGCTATATCAAGGAAGAAAGTGAATCATCAAAGGCATAACGAATCTAGTAGCTGTGGGTTACCCATGAACGAATCGGTTTCGGACGTGGGTCATCCCGGTACGAATGCTTTTATAACCCGTGTCAGCCGCGAATAATCGAGTCTTCTTGAAAGGAGAGTTTCGCGGACCGCGTTGACGCTCAAGAATCAACTCTGGCCATGGCCGGTCATCGCCGTGCTGGTTTTGTCCCTCACAGGGTTCGGCGTTCGGCGGGCGATCGAGACGACGATCAAGGGCAACGTTCGTTCCGGGATGCAGTCAAACCTACGAGATGTAGCTGACCAGATCGCTTTTCGGGACGGGCAGCTGCAACATCGGTGCAAATTCAGCGGTCGCTGCGTCGACATCACTGAACATCTGCAGCAATTCAGCATCAGCCTTGCCCGTTAATTGCTGGAATCCATCGACGAACTGTGCGCGTTCGGGCCAACTTTCATCGGCGCACGATGGTAACAACGATGCGAGTGCGACACAGGCTGCGCCCTGCTGTGCTTCGCCGCCGGCCAACAGCTCAGCAAGGTGCGTGTGCTGTTCGATCAGCGTGACGAATTCGTCCGGCAAATTCCATTGCTTGGCCAGCATTGCGGCTGCGTCGGCGTGGTCCCATCCGAACATTTCGTTTTCCAGCCCGCTCAACCGTCGCCCCTCGTCGGCACGTCGTTGCACGAGATCTTCGTATTCGGTCGGCAGCTCCTTGAGCAGCAGCGGAATCGCCATGTCCTGGAGCAGCGCACCGGCGAACAAGTCTTCCGAGTTGGTTGCGCTAATCGACCGACCAAGCGTGCGAGCAAACAGGGCTCGCCGTAGCGAATCCTGCCAAAGAGCCTTGAGGTCAAATGGACCGAACTTGGGGTTCGGGATCACGCTGAACACGGCATTCCACAATGCAAAATTCGTGATCGCTCGCGTTCCCACCAACGTCAACGCCTGTTGAACGCTCATGATTTCGCGGCTGAAACCAAAGTAGGACGAATTGACGAACTTCAACACCTGGCCCATCAAACCGGGATCCGCCTCAATTGGCTTGGCAAAGTCGGCCGGTCCGGAATCGGGATTCTGAGACATCTGCAGCAACGTGATGGCACTGTGCGGCAACGCGGGCAGAACTTCCGAGTGAAAAACGTCTTCCAATGAGGTCGTTGCGTCTGTCGTCATATCTTTATCGTCTGTTTGTCTTGTCTCTGGAATGTCCCCACGCACACGTCCGGCACGTCGGATTCGGGGCGATGAAACCTACCTTGCTCGAGCTGTCGTAGCCGCGATTTTTTCGATTCGATCCAGGTCGCCCACGGTGAGATGTCGGATTCTGCGGGTTGTACCACCGGTGTCATGCCACGGAACCCGGTGTTGTGTCGCCTGCGAACACCGCACGTTGGCCGACAGTGTTGCGTTGGTGCAACATCCGAATTCGCATTCCAGTGCGTGAGTGGCGGTAAGTGCTTTGTGCGTGGCGGTTTAGACGCGGCGGCCGAATTCACCTCGGTCGTGGGCACGGAGCCTGCATCGATGGATCGGTCATGCAGTACTTCTACGTCCATCCCGATGACGCGCGTTGGTTGAGGCGATGGTTGCGCAACAACGTTCTTTGCGTCGCCGCCATCCTCGGCTTTCTCGCACTGATCCGTTGGGATGCCTATCCGCCATTGGAAGTCATGCAACGCGCCGGTGCAGTCCACGTCGTCGAATCAGGGCAACCCCGCGCCGTCGCTCCGCAGGGATGGCGTCGCACCAATCGCGGATGGGAGCATGTTTCGACATGGCGACGTCCATCACGCGACCTGGCGGAAATCATTCGGCTGCAGGAAACTCGCGAGCCCGCCTGGATTCGCTCGATCCTCGCCGGCCTGCGTGGAATTCCGCCGCTCGTCTACGCGTTCATCCAAGTCGGTGCGATTGCCGCGATCGTGCATGTCACCCGGCGTGGCGAACAGACGAGCATGGCTCGTACCGTGTAGCCATTGTTTACCGACGAGCGGTTCGCTCAATGTCATCCACCATCGATTCGCTCAACCGGGCCCGGTATTCCATCAGGCTGTTGGGCCCCTGGAACCCGACCACGGTCTCGTCCCAATCGAGTTGTTTGCTAAGCATCCGACCGTTGTCGATGTCGAACCGAATCGTGCCGTTACTCAATTGCTGGACGACCTGGGCGCGCACCGAGGGCTCGTCGATGGGAGTCAGCGGCTCACTTCGGAGTGACAAGGTGGCGACGCCGGTTTTTACTTTTTCGAGCGTGTAAAGTTCGCGAATCTTGATCGGCTTCACTTCACCGCTTTCGGTTCGTGTCTTGATTTCCCGAGGCACCGTCCACGATTCACCCACGGCGAGCGGTTGTTCCGGGAATGCCAACGTCAGCGAGCCCATTCCCAAGGATGCCTTGGTTCCGCCGTAATTCTTTCGATCTGTCTCCGCACCGCGGGCATCGACCGTAACGGTCGACAACTTTCGACCGAGTTGTTTCGAGACCGGTTTAAAGACCGCAGGTGGTTCTTCTCCGCTCTGGCTGTCCCATCGCAGCTCTTCGGCGTCGCCCTGCTGTTGCGTCATCTCCACGGAATCCACAACGTGATCGAAAGTCATGTTCGAATCGCTTACCTTGACCACCTGCCAATGACGCCTGCTGACCGTATGAACTTGCGAGATTTCTTCTGCGCCGCGGATGCGTGTTTTCGTTTTTGCGGCGTGCGTCACCTCGTAACGAATCGTTTCGCCTTCATCGAGCGCGTACCGCAGTGTGTATTTTTCGCCCTCGGGCGCGGACTCCTCCGCATGAACACAGATTCCGGAGGAAAAGAGCGCACCAAAGATTGCCAACGAAGCCAGCGAGAATAAGAGTGCTCGAAACACAGTTGCGGTCTCCTTCCACAGCAAACGATTCAGTTTCACGCGCGGTAGGGTCGCAGATCGCCGCGATTGCGGCAAGAGCGAATGCTACAGCGACGAGCGTTTCACCGGCACTGATCCGCCCCAACCGAGTTTCTCTCTCAAGGCGCGATAATCGTTTTGACCATCGACTGATAGCATTCGAAATTTGACGTCCGCGCGTTCGATGCGGACGCGGTCGCCTGTGTGCAGACGTCCGAGAATGCGACCATCCACAACGATGCTCGTCGACGCATTCGGTTCGGTCACCGTCAACTCAAGCAGTGTGTCGGCAGAATCGACCAGAGGTCGATAGGTCAGGGTGTGGGGGCTTATCGGTGAAATCACAATTGCCTGGAGGTGACGGCGAAGTATCGGCCCGCCCGCCGAGAGATTGTGGGCAGTCGATCCGACTGGCGTGGCGATGATCAATCCGTCACAGCGGTAGCGCGTCGCCAGATGTCCGTCGGCATACAGGTCGATATCGAGAATCTTGTAGGGAGGCCCGCCCAACACCGCCGCTTCATTGAGGGTCAATTGTTCGGCGACCACGGCGCCCTCACGGATCAGGCTGGTTCGCAGCATCAAGTGGTTCACAATACCGAAACCACCACAACAGACATCGGGCCAGGTATTGAGAAAATCGTCGGGCGACAGGGCGGCCAGAAAACCGAGGCGGCCACAATTGATTCCCAACACGGGCAACTGGTTCGGGCCCATTTGACGCGCGGCCTGCAGGATCGAACCGTCGCCACCGAGCACAATCACCAGGTCCTGCTCGTCGGTCGAAAAGTCATACGCGAACGCAAAGTCTTCTGCGATGATCTCCGCCTGCTCGGCGATGGCAGGGCGCAGCCGTTTCAATTCCGAACGAACCCGTTCGCGATCCGGCGTGCCGAGAATCACGACTTTCGGTCGGATCGACTCGTCGTGCATCCATTGAGGCGCGTCAGCGTCGGTCATCAGTTACGGTCCGGGCAACATGGCAGCTATCGGCGCGACCAACCAGGCGACGCCCACATCACCTCAGCATACTGGAAACAATCGACCGAGGTATCGGTCCGCGAAACGATGCGACCGTTTTGATTCTCGGCGTTGGAGGGTAACCGGGGCCGGATGTGCGTTTAACGAACGCCGGATGGCACTGCGTCTCGGCACGCCTGGGCGATCGCCTGTGGACTTAAGTCGTGCTCTGCGAGCAGTTCTTCACGGTCGCCGTGCTGGATAAACTCGTCGGGCAACGCCAAGACGCGGACGGCTCGCGTATCGAGTCGTTCTTCAACGGCGCACTCAAGGAAAGCCGATCCGAAGCCGCCCATCCTTGCACCCTCTTCGACGGTAACGACGAATCGGCCGTGATCCAGTGTCTCGCGGACCATTTGCGCGTCGATTGGTTTCACGAATCTGGCGTTGATGACGCCGACATCGAGCTCTCCCTCGAGCATTTCCGCCGCGGCAATCGCCTGGTCCAGCATCGCACCATAGGCGACGATCGTGCCGTCGGCGCCTTCGCGAATCACCTCGCTCTTTCCGATTGCGATTGCCTCAGGAATACGCTCGAGTTCCAACGCCGAAGCTTTGGGATACCTCAAACTACAAGGGTGATCGTGCGCCAACGCTGCAGCCAGCATCGCATCGACCTCGGCTGCGTACGCGGGCGCCATGCAGACCATATTCGGGAACAAGCGCATGTAACCGATATCAAAAAGTCCATGATGGGTCGGGCCGTCCGGACCGGTCAGCCCTGCGCGGTCGAGCATGAAAACGACCGGAAGATCCTGCAACGCGACTTCCTGGAAAATCTGGTCGTAGCTGCGCTGCAAGAATGTGCTGTAGATATCGACGATCGGCCGCAATCCCGTCTTGCACTGTCCCGCCGCAAATGCGACGGCGTGGGATTCACAGATTCCTACATCAAAGAACCGCTCTGGGAATTGTTCGCGTACCGGTTCGAGCTTGTTTCCCTGGCACATTGCGGCAGTGATGATTGTGACTCGCTCGTCCTGTGCCATCTGACGTCGTATCGCTTCTCGCGCGTGAAGCGTGAAGGGGGGATTGCCGTCACTTTGCCTCGTGACCGCCTTGCCACCGGAATCCTCGAATGCGGGGGGCGTGTGGAAAAAGACCGGGTCTTCCGCGGCCGGCTTGTAGCCGTGCCCTTTCTCGGTAACGACGTGAAGCAGAACGGGCCCGCTCATCTCCTTCGCCATAGCAAGGTATTTCCGGACTAATGCGATGTCGTGACCGTCGATCGGACCGACGTATCGAATGTTCAGCTCCTCGAACAGCATCCCGCCGAGCAAACCCGCTTTGACACCTTCTTTCATCTGGGCTAGCAATCGTTCGGCGGGATCCCCGAACATCGGCACGTGATCGAGCAGCCGCACAACCTCGCTCTTTAACCCGGTGTAAAACGGATTGCTGCGCAGACGATCGAGATAGGTCGCGACGGCGCCGACCCTTGGGCAAATCGACATCTTGTTATCGTTGAGAACGATCGTCAGATCATCCTCCAATTCGCCCGCGTTGTTCATCGCCTCGAAGACAATACCGCTCGGGAAAGCACCGTCCCCGATTACAGCCACGGTCTTTCGTACCGGCTGGTCGCTCTCGGTGATACGGGCGCCAAGCAGGTCGCCGCTGCGCAGTCCCACCGCCGTGGAGACGCTGCAACCGGCGTGTCCCGTCATGAACAGGTCGTAAGGACTCTCATGCGGATTGGGATACCCCATCAGCCCGTCGCGTGTCCGGATGCTCGGGAACTCGTGGTAGCGGCCGGTCACAAGCTTATGCGGGTAGACCTGGTGTCCGGTGTCCCAAATCAGACGGTCGTGACGGAAATCGAATTCACAGTGCAACGCGAGACACAGCTCGACCACGCCGAGATTGGACGCAAAGTGGGCGGTTCGCGCCGCCAGCAAGTTGCACAGCACATCACGAATCTCGGCCGCTACACTCTCGAGTTCCTGCTGCGAAAAACTTCGCAGCGGCATCGCGTCATCGAGGCTCGCCAACAGCGGGTGCTCGCCGAAGGGGTGGTGATTCTCGTCGGGACCACTTGTCGGTTGATTCATCAGTGTGTTCGCTCCAATACGTATCCCGCCAACCACCTTAACCGCGAACCGGCTGAATCGAAAACGGATACTTTTTCTTTCGCTGATTCCACGAGTTGTTCAGCTTTTTCGCGGGCCGGGTCCAATCCCAACAAACCCGGATAAGTGAGCTTGCCCCGGCTGGCATCTTTTCCTGATCGTTTCCCTAGTGATTCAAACGAGGCGGTGAAATCGAGGAGGTCATCGACGATTTGGAACGCCAGCCCAACGTCCCTAGCATAATCAGTGAGAATCGCACGTTGATCTGCTGTCCCGCCCGATAGCACAGCCCCCAGGTCGATCGACGCCGATATCAGGGCACCCGTTTTTCGACGATGGATCGATTCGAGGTGCTCAAGGCTCGCAACGTCGCTGCGCTCGTGACCATCCGATTCCGCAGCCAAGTCATCGAATTGCCCGCCGACAAGTTGCGAAGGCCCGGCCGCCCGCGAAAGTACATTCACAGCCTCGACCGCCATCGCCGGGTCTGAGACATGACTTGCGAGGTGCGAAAACGCCTGGGCAAGCATCGCGTCACCAGCGAGGATCGCAGTGGATTCATCAAATTGCCGATGCAATGTAGGCCGCCCCCGGCGAAGGTCGTCGTCATCCATCGCCGGCAAGTCATCGTGAACAAGCGAATACGCGTGGATCATCTCGACGGCCACGGCACCAGCCATCGCGGACGAGGACAAGCCCGTCGGTCCGCCACATGCCTCAGCACCCATCAAGACGAGCGCTGGCCGCAACCGCTTACCAGGCGCCAAGAGCGCATAACGAATTGCCGCGGCAAGCCGGTCGGGACATCCAGGATCAAAACGACATGCCGACTCGAGCGCAGACTCGATCCGTGGCAGCAAATCGTTGATACCAGATTCGGTTTCCGACACGCAGGCGACTTCAGGCATGGGGGCAGGATTTGGGACAGACGCGAACGGGGAAACCGAAACATCCATTGGACCGACTCGGCACCGAATCTGGTCCCTGGGACCCCGGATCGCAACACGCAGGGCCGATTCCGGAGGATAGCGCGAGTGCCAATTCTAGAAGAGGCCCGGCGAGCCGTCCACGCCGCCGGATTCGCTTCGCCGCGAATTCGGGCCCGTATTGCTCGACTCATTGTTCGATTTCCCACGGGCCGGTTTCCCGATCGACCCCTCGTCGATCGGCTCGGTGATCGCATTTCCCTCTGCGTCGAATCCCGACAACAGGCTGACCCGTTGCTCGGCTGCATCGAGCAATTGATGGCATCGCTTCAGTTGGCGGACGCCGACCTCGTACTTATCAAGCGAATCGGAAAGCCCCAGTTCTCCGCTTTCCAGGTGCGCGACGATCTGTTCGATCTCAGCGAGTGCAGCTTCGAAATCGACGTTCTCATCCTCGGTACCAGCCCGTTTTCGAGCCGAGGCCTGTTTCTTTTTCGCCATCGATCTTTTTTGACACGGTCGCCAATGCAACCTAGGAGTTAAGTAGAGCGTTGTAACGCGACATCGCCGCTTGCACAGTTGTTTCATTCATACGCACACGTCGTACTGATTCTAACGATTACTCAAGCCGCTTGCCCCACCAAGCAGAAACAATGCCCCGCAACAAAAAAAGAAAACAGCAACCTGGAACGGATTCTCGCACGAGCGATGCATCCGATCCCGTCAAGGAATCGGAAGCGGATCAAGCCGTTTTTTCGGCACAGATCGCCGATCGTGAACTGAAGGGTGAAGAATTGTCTCCAAGGCCGAACCATTCCACGAGCGACCCAGTAGCCGATGGCAAGGTCATGGAGGCGGTCCAGTCCAACGCCGAATTGTTGCAACAGGTTCTTGAACAATTGGCGGATCTTCGCCCCGATGTGCACACCGACGCACCAGGCACATTAGCGAGCGCATTGCTAAGCGACACGGACAACGACCAGTGCGAACGTCATCAACGTCAGATCGCCGCGCTGGAAGACCAGATCGCCGAACTGCAACAGCAGAACAGCGACCTTGCCGCGCGGGTTGCCAGTTCCAATCTGCAGCAATCGATTTCGACACCTCAATCAAGTTCCAACGATGCGCTTTCATGGGAAGAACGCAAACAAGTAATTATTCAGCAGATGGAATCCGATACCTTTGATTCCGAAGAATTCATTTCATCGCTCCAGCGCGAATCGATTGACTCCTCTGTTTCGCCTTCGCAATTCGTTGAGAGCCTGTCCACGGAACTGGCATCGAGGGAACAGGAACTGGCTCGCCGCGAGGAAGAAATTCACGAACTTCGTTGTCTGCTCGATCATCAATCGGAAACTCGCGACGACGGCGTTGCGATCGGGGCGGCCGCCATCGCCGAGATGATTGATTCGGACCAACTGGTCGAACAGGAACGACAACGGCTGCAGCTATTGCAGGCCGAGTGGGAAGAAAAATTCCGTCAAAGCGAGATCGAGGCGTCCCTGGAACGCGCCAAGCTCTCGCGAGAACGCCAGCAAGTGGCGAAGAAACAAGCCGAGCTTGATGAACAGCTCGAGCACATCCGTCGCGCGGAGAGACTCGCATCGGACTCGGGAAAATCCCGCAAATGGCTCGTCGCGCTGGGATTGGCCGACGATTAGCCGCTCGGCGAACACGCTCCCGGGGGCAGTTTCGATCCATCGACGGCGAACTCCCTATCGACGCTCAACGCCCCACCGTCGCTGATCGCCCCACCGTCGCCCATCTCTTGCTTGCGGCCCACCACCGGTGAGGCTCCGGTTAAAATGCCGCCGCCGCTACCCGCTCCTGCGTTGCGGTAATCTCCGTACCCCAGCGTCTCTTGCGTCACGCGTGATCTGACACTGCCGAGCCCCTTCACTTGAGCTTTCTCATGCCCCAATTCTCCCGACGTGACTTCCTGCAATTCTCATCGGCACTGGGTGGATCCCTGGTGATCACCGGTACGCGGGCCGCGGGCGCGGTCCAGGGCGCGAGCAACCGCGTTCGCATCGCAGTTGCCGGCGTCAACGGCCGGGGCCAGGCCCACCTCAATGGATGGCTGGGCCAGGACAACGTCGAGGTTGCCTACGTAGCCGACCCCGATGATCGCGTTCGCGCAAGAACGATGGACTCTTTGGAGAAGCGAACCGAAGGCAAGTTCGCAACCAAAGAGATAAAGGACATCCGACAGGCGCTCGATGACAAGTCGGTCGATGCCATCTCCATTGCCACGCCGAATCACTGGCATTCGCTGATGACGATCTGGGGCGCCCAGGCCGGCAAGCATGTCTATGTTGAAAAACCGATGAGCCACGATTTGCGCGAAGGACGGATTGCCGTTGCAGCCCAGGAAAAATACGGCGTCGTTATCCAACACGGGACTCAGCGACGCAGCAACGCTCGATTGGCGGGCCTTCACGAAGCGTTCCACCGCGGCGATCTGCCCAAGTTGAAGATCTCCTACGGGTACTGCTGTAAACCTCGCGGCGGAATCGGCTACGAACCGGTCGGTCCGCCGCCGTCTCACCTCGATTGGGACCTGTGGAAAGGTCCCGCCGTCATCAGCGACTACCACGCCAACTACCATCCTTATGACTGGCACTGGTTCTGGAAAACCGGCAATGGCGATTTGAATAACCAGGGAACCCATCAACTTGATGTTGCACGATGGGCTTTGGATACCGATCAAACGCATCCCGTGCGCGCGATGGCGATCGGCGGCCGTTTCCAGTGGGACGACCAAGGTGAAACTCCCAACACCATGTTCGCCTTAGCGGAGTATCCCAACGGACAGACCGTGATGTTCAACGTACGCAACGTCAATTACGAAGGCTACAAGAGCCAGGTCTACAACGAATATTATCTTGAGGACGGCAGCAAAATCACCGGCGAAGGGAACTTCAAGATTCAACGCCCCGGCAGCGCAAAGGCGGAACCATTGAAAATTCCCGAAGGCAAAGTCACGCCGGGAGGAAACTGGGCGTCATTCATTGCGGCGATTCGAGCGGGCGATCCCAGCATGGCCAACGGCAACGTCAACGATGCCCACTACGGTTGCGCGATGGGACACTTGATGAACAACTCGTACCGGCTGGGCGAGAAGGTCCCCTTCAATGCCAAGGCGGCGAGATTTGGGGATAATTCAGACGCTGCGGAACATTTCTTGAAGTTGCATGAGATCATGCGTGACGGGGTGGGTATGCCCGAGGACAAGGCTGAGTACACCGTGGGGCCCTGGTTGACGTTTGATCCTGAGACAGAACGCCACACCGGCGATTACGCCGACCAGGCCAACGAGCTGCTGAAAGACCCCAATAACGAGGCGTTCCGAGTACCCGAGATCGACGAAGTCTGAGCGTCACGACGCCGATTGACCGCGCAAGCCTTTCGAGCGTCCGGGGGATGAACGAATCGAGTTCATCCGATATTCTTCTGCGGTTCGCTTTGATCCGAAATACAAAACCTGTGAGCATTCCAATCGCGACCCCGTCGCTTGGACCTGTCCGGAAAGAAACCCGCTCTCGCCTATGATCCCCAGCACGATGTTGATCCAAGCGCAAGCCACCGTCGATGCCGGTGGGAATCTCGACCAGGGCGTGGCGATCGCTATCGCCGGATTGCTGATCGTCTTCACGGCATTGATCCTGATCAGTCTGTTCATCGCCTCGCTGCCTCGATTGTTGCTGGTCGTCGCGCGAATTTGGCCCGAGGTCGACGACGCACATCTGGAACATGGTCACCCCGAAAGCGGCGTCCCCGAGGATGGGGCCGTCCTCGCGGCGATTGGCTACGTCTTGCACACCGAAATCCAGAAACAACTCGCCGCCGAACGGGCATCTACGACAAAGGGATAACGCTTTGAGGCAAGTGCTTCGGGCATTTGGAATCTGATGGAAATCCTTCTCAAGTTCCTCGAGACGACCGGCTTTGCGTCGATGACGCCCGGAAACGCGATCATGATCCTGGTCGGGATCGTGTTCATTACCCTGGCGATTCGCAAGGACTACGAACCGCTGTTGCTGGTTCCGATCGGGATGGGTGCGATCGTCGGCAACATCCCGGTCATCCCGGGTATGGCGCTGAGCGTGTACGACTCTGGCAGCGTTTTGAACTACCTCTATTTTGGAGTCAGCCAGGGTGTCTATCCGCCGCTGATTTTTCTCGGCATCGGCGCGATGACCGACTTTTCAACGATGCTCTCCAACCCCAAGCTGGTGTTATTGGGCGCGGCGGCGCAGGTTGGCGTGTTCCTGACATTCATAGGTGCGATCTGGCTCGGGTTCACGCTGCAGGAATCGGGCGCCATTGGGATCATCGGAGGCGCGGATGGACCGACCGCGATCTTCCTGGCTGCCAAGCTGGCTCCGAAACTGCTCGGGGCGATCGCCATCGCGGCCTATTCCTACATGGCACTGGTGCCGGTCATCCAGCCCCCGATCATGCGGTTGCTGACCACGCGCGACGAGCGACTTATTCGTATGTCACCGCCGCGTAAGGTATCCAAACGCGAGAAAATGATCTTTCCGATCGCCGCGTTCTTGATTTCAACGTTGATCGCGCCCGGTGCCATTGTGCTGTTGGGGATGTTGTTCTTTGGAAACCTGTTGAAAGAAAGCCTGGTCACCGAGCGGCTGGCGCGGACGGCGCGCTCGGCAATGATCGATATCGTTACGATTCTGCTCGGTTTCGCGGTTGGCGCCAGCACCCAGGCGGACACGTTTTTGACGAGCCAGTCCCTTCAGATTTTCGGTCTGGGGGCGTTGTCGTTCGCGATCGCTACAGCCGGAGGGGTGCTGTTTGCGAAATTCATGAATCTCTTCCTTGCCGAGAAAATCAATCCGCTTGTCGGGGCCGCGGGTGTCTCGGCGGTGCCCGATTCGGCGCGAGTCGTCCAGATGGTGGGCCAGCAGGAGGATCCGCATAACTTTCTGTTGATGCACGCGATGGCCCCGAATGTGGCGGGCGTGATCGGATCGGCGATCGCAGCGGGTGTACTTTGGGCGGTCCTGGTGGCAACGCCTGCCGACACTGCCGCGACCGAGATGCCCACCCCGACTCGATCCGTCGAAGCGATCGACCGTGGCGCCGTCGCGATCCGAATCAATGAGTCCAACCTTTCGCAGGAACAACCTGGAATCAAGCCGTGACGAAGAAGAAAGTCAAATTCATGTGCACCGCGTTCCGTGACGGATTCCAATCCGTGTTCGGAGCACGCGTTTTTACCCAGGATTTCCTGCCGGCGGTGGAAGCGGCTCGCGATGCCGGCATCTCCTGGTTCGAAGCCGGCGGCGGAGCCCGATTCCAATCGTTGTATTTCTACTGCAACGAAGACGCGTTCGACATGATGGACGCGTTTCGCGAAACCGCGGGACCCGATGCCAACCTGCAAACGTTGGCCCGCGGGGTCAACGTCGTCGGTCTCGATTCACAATCGAGCGATATCGTCAAACTGCATGCGGACTTGTTCAAAAAGCACGGCATGACGACGATTCGAAATTTTGATGCTCTCAATGACGTCAACAATCTCGTGTACAGCGGCAAGTGCATTGTCGATGCAGGTTTGAAGCACCAGGTCTGCGTCACGCTGATGGAATTGCCTCCCGGATGCAGCGGTGCACACGATGCCGAATTCTATGCGTCGACGTTAAGACAGATCCTCGAGGCCGACATTCCCTTTGATGCGGTCTGTTTCAAGGATGCCTCGGGCACGGCCGTTCCCTCCAAGGTGTACGAAACGATCCGCGCAGCGCGAAAGTTGTTACCGGCCGACGCCTTCATTCATTTCCACACCCACGAGACCGCCGGCGTCAGCGTGCTCGCGAATAAAGCGGCCCTCGACGCCGGCGCCGACGCGATCGATTTGTCGATGGCGCCCTGCAGCGGCGGAACCTGCCAACCCGACATTCTCGTCATGTGGCACGCGCTGCGCGGCAGCGATTACGAGCTCGACATCGACGTCGAGAAAGTGCGCGAGGCCGAGGAAGTGTTCAAGGATTGCATGAGCGATTACTTCCTTCCGCCCGAAGCTACCGCGGTTGAACCGTTGATTCCATGGAGCCCGATGCCCGGCGGCGCGCTAACGGCAAACACCCAGATGTTGCGCGATAACAACATCATGGAAAAGTATCCCGAAATCATCATGGCGATGAGCGATGTGGTTCGCAAAGGTGGATTCGGTACCTCGGTCACGCCCGTGTCGCAGTTTTACTTTCAGCAAGCGTTCAACAACGTGATGTTCGGGCCCTGGAAAAAAATTGCCGAACCTTACGGAAAAATGGTACTCGGATACTTCGGAAAAACGCCCGTCGCGCCGGATGCCCAAGTCATTGCATTGGCGAAGGAACAATTGAAACTCGAGCCGACGACGCGACCGGTGCTCGAACTCAATGACGCTGATCCTTCCAAGGGCATCGATGCGGCGAAGAAAGTGCTCGAGGAAGCAGGTCTACCGACCACCGATGAAAACATTTTTATCGCAGCGGCGTGCAAAGAAAAAGGAATCAAATTTCTCCAAGGGGATGCCGAGGTTGGCGTTCGTAAAATCGACAAGGCTGCCGAATCAGCCGCGGCAACGATACAACCGCAAGGAGTTCCGGCCGAATACGTCGTCACCGTCAACGGCGAAGACGTCTTCATGGCTTTCGAGGGAAACATGGTGACGGTCGACGGAAAGGTGTATCGCGTTGGTATCAAGCCGCACGCCGGCGAAGCCACCCCCGCGCCCGCCGGTGGCGACGCGGGCGGGCTTACCGAAGTCAGGTCCCAGATGCCCGGTGCCGTTTTCAAACAGCTCGTGCACGTCGGCGATAAAGTGCGGACCGGCGAGGCAATCATGGTCCTCGAAGCGATGAAAATGGAAATGGAAATCGTTTCACCGGTCGACGGAACCGTCGAAGAAGTCCGTTTTGCTGTCGGCGATCAGGTCGCCACCGGCCAGGTTCTGGCCACGATCAAGGGCTAAACTCGACCAAGTTCTCGAGTTGCCGGCAGGCCGCCAAAATTGGGCGATCGGATGTCGCGTAATCCCGCTACAATCCCAAATCGCTACAATCCAGATCGGTACAATCGTAGTACCATCCCCCACGGCCATCGAATTGCCCCAACGGGAATCCGCACGGTTATGCTGCGAACCAGACCGATCCTGTTCACCCTCGCAATCATCGTAGTGTTGGCGCTTCAATGGGAGCCGGCGCGAGGCCAGGACGACGCGCCACATGGACCAGCGACCAACGCCGAAAAATCAGTCGGCTATTGGGTCAAACAGCTTGGCAACGATCATTTCCTCCGCCGCGAGAAGGCAACCAAGGAACTGATCAAAGCGGGTACCGGCGCGATCGACGAACTGGTCGCGGTCATCCAGACCGGTGACCTTGAAGTCATTGAGCGTGCGACCGAAGTGATCACCGAAATCGCGCTGGCGCGGCCGCCGAGCGATGACGGAGGGGCATGGGAGCAACTGAGCAAGTTGGCCGAGCATGGTGCCGGACGCCGGGCATCCCGAGCCAGGGCCGCGATCGATGAGATCCGCGAGCATCGCGCATCGCAGGCCCGGCATGCTTTAGCCTCCGCGGGCATCACGGTCGGCATGGACGAGTTTGCGATTCGAGCGATCAGCCAGCCCCGGATGGTTGTTCAAATTGACGAGAAATGGCGTGGGGATATCGAATCACTGCAGTGGCTCGCCTGGCTCGAGGGCGTCGAGAACGTACGAATCAAAGGACCGGCCGTAACTCGCGAGGTCATCGAACAGGTGGTTGAGATTCCCGACCTGCAGACGCTCGCGATCGTCGACGGGCAAGTGGACGATGCCACCCTCGCTCCGTTGGTCAACATGTCAAGGATTCATGCGATCGAATTTCGTTACGTTGACCTGAGCGACGAACAGGGCGATTTGATCGCATCCATTCCGATCCGCGTGTCACTGAATTTGATGGGCACCGGAATCTCAGCCGAGAAAGTGGAAGCGATGCGGGACGCTTTGCCCGGTTTGCAAATTGATTATCGACAGGGCGGTTTTCTTGGCGTTACCTGCATGGACAACTTTGATGTCTGCGAAATCAACGGCGTGCTACCCGAAAGCGCCGCCGAGGAAGCGGGGCTGATCAAGGGAGATGTGATCGTCCGTATCGGGGACGCGGAAGTCAAGCGATTCAAGGATTTGCAGAATGCGATCAACCAGCACTTGCCCGGCGACGAAGTCGAGGTCAAGTTCCGTCGCGGTGATAAGATCGAAAGTGTCAGGCTCCGTCTGAGGCGGTTCGAGGAAAAGTGAACGCCGCGCGCCGACGCAAAACGGAAGACGCCGCCCCGACGCACGACCCCATCTGGCAAGACTCAGACTGGCGAATCCGTGTGCGAAAAAAACTGCTCGAGTGGTTTCGTCGCAACGCCCGAGATCTGCCGTGGCGACGTGAACCGACGCCCTATCATGTCTGGATCAGCGAAATCATGCTGCAGCAGACGCAGGTGGCAACGGTGATTCCCTACTACCTGCGGTTCGTGACGGCGTTTCCGACGATCAAGTCACTTGCCGCGGCCGACGAGCAAACATTGCTCGCACATTGGGAAGGACTCGGTTACTACAGACGGGCACGCTCCCTGCACGCCGCGGCAAAACAGATCGTCAACAAACACGATGGAGAGTTTCCCACCGCTTTCGATGACGTTATCGCGTTGCCCGGCGTTGGACGCTACACCGCCGGCGCAGTGCTTTCCATCTCCCGCGACGCGCGCCATCCGATCCTCGAAGGGAATACTCAGCGCGTGTTCAGCCGTTGGGTCGCGATGCGAGGCGCTGCGACCGATTCCGCCGCAACCAAGCTGCTTTGGCAAATCGCCGAGTCGATGTTGCCCCGAAAAAATTCGGGAGCCTTCAACCAGGCGGCGATGGAATTGGGGGCGATGATCTGTGTACCAGGCAAGCCGTCCTGTGATCGATGCCCGGTGGCGAGGGAGTGCCGCGCACACGCAGCGGGTCTCGAGGCAGAAATCCCCGGTAAAGTATCGAAAATGGTGTACCAGGACCGAATTGAATATGCCTTGGTCATTGCGAACAGGCGAGTCCGCTCGCAGACGTATCTCATGCGGCCATTGCCCGAGGGTGCCAGGTGGGCCGGGCTTTGGGACTTTCCGAGAACGACCGAGGATTCGCTTGAATCGCTGTCGCAGGCCGAACATCAGTTGTCCAAAGATCTGGGTGTCGATGTCTCGGCAGGAATGCGATTGAAAACGATCCGACACGCGGTCACGAAGTATCGGATCACGCTGCACGTCCATGTCGCCGAATTGACGGATCCAACATCGCGGCCGCGAAAACCATGGCGGTACGTATCGACCGATGAAATGGCGAGCTTGCCAATGAGCGTCAGCGGCCGGAAAATTGCCGGCATGATTGCCCGCGAATCTCAGGCACGTCTGCCGCTCTGATGCGCGGCCGCCACTTATGGTTGGGTTTTCAGAAATTCGTCCAGTAGTTTCTTCGGTGCACCAATCCCAACAACGTGGACCAGGCCGACAAATGCGCCGGCGCCTTGATTTTCGAAACCTTGTTTCCGAGCCACAAAAGTAATCGTGTGATCGGCGCGAAAAGTCGGATCCGCTGCTTCGCCCGTATCGCAGTCGAGCCCTGTGGGGATATCGACCGCGACGCGCATCGCGGGCGACTCATTCGCGACGCGGAGAGCCTCGGCGAAAATGCCTCGCGGAGCTCCCCGCGATCCGGTCCCCAACAGTCCGTCGACAATGACTTCGGCGTCGGCAAGCAACGCTTGCAGCTGGTTCCGATCGACGGCGGTGCGGATCTCGATTTCCGATTTGCGCGCGATATCGGCATTCAGACGGGCGTCACCTTTGAGCGAATCAAGGTCGACGATTGACACGATTCGAACCTCGCGGCCGAAAAGTTCAAGGTGTCTCGCAATCACGTATCCGTCGCCTGCGTTGTTCCCGCTTCCGCACAGGATTACGACGATACCACGGGACGATCCGGCAAGCTCGTCGATGATGGCTGCGGCGCCGCGGCCAGCGTTCTCCATCAGCACCGCGCCGGGAATTCCGTACACATCGAGCGCGATTTGATCCACGCGGCGAACCTGTTCACGCGATAGTGCGGGCAATTGCATATTCCAAAAACCTTGTGCAAGTGCGATAATGGACTTCGATACGATAAACCAGAATAGGTGAATGATGCCCCTTTACGAATACGAGTGCAAATCGTGCGACCAAATTGTTGAAGTCCTGGTCCGCTCGGACAACGACGTCGCGACCTGTCCCGACTGTGGGGACGAAAAGCTCACGCGTGTATTCAGTGTTCCGGCTTCGCCGTCGGTCAAGGGCAAGTCGAGTCTTCCGATGGCAGGATCGGGCGAGAGCTGTGGCGCACCGCGATGTTGCGGCGGCGGTTGCCAGATGGAATGAACTTGCGAAGCAACTCCATTGGACACTCACGTCAACCCGATTCTCGTCAGCTGCACGCGTGCGATTTTCGCCAACGCCCAGAGCTTGGCTTTTGGCGTGCCAATTGCGTCGGCGATCAATCTTAGCGTTCTGACATAGGGAAGCCGATAGACCGGCTGTGTTGCATAAAACGCCGGCTTGAGTCCGGTGGACGCGAGTTGCTCGCGAATCTGCTTGAACGCCGCTTGCTTGTCATGAGACTGCAGCGCATGGATCACCGATTCGACCCAGTGGTGCAGTACACGGTCCAAGCCTTCGAGATTCTCGAGTCGCGAAGCCCCCATGAAATGCTGCAGAGCGAGTTGATGATCGCCTTGAAAAAGTGCGTCGAGGGCGGCCCATAATCGAAGTTGCGATTGCATGTGGTCCGATGGCATTGAGAGCGCAATCTGGATCGCCTCGCGACCGCCGGCTTCATCACCGACGATGCGACACAACTCGTGAATATTCGTGAACATCCAAGGGGCGTAATCGTCTCGATCACGCCAGTTTTCGATCCAGCGTCGAATTTGCGACTTGGTGACGGCCGACGGGCGATCCGCGTACGCAAACGCGATCAATGTCCAACAGTGAGTGTCACCGCGAATCCATTCTTCGTTTCTTTTGACAAAACGTTTCAATTCGGGCCCCATGCCGTCCTGGCTGAACTGCGGCATCAACGCCGACATAGCGCTATGCGCGGCGCGAGGTTTTTCGCCGGCGAGAAGCTGTCGGATTCTGTCAGCAATGCGATCGAGCTTTGGGCGCAGTCGGCCCGGCTCGCTCAATTGAAGCGAGGCCCATGTGCGGCCGAATTCGGGGTTGGCATCCTTGTCATTGAGCGCATCTTCAACGCGACGCACCACGTCTTGCTTTTTGCCCGCTTCGACCATCATGTCGACGCCCTGCTCGACAGCCCAGGTGGACCATTGGTCGCTCGAGAGAATTGCCTCGAAGTCCTTTTCGGCCTGTTCGTGATTCCCTTCGTGCATCGAGACTTTCATGCGACGCGCGATGACCGTTGGATGTTGATCGCATCGAGGAAGGTCACGCATGATCCTAGCGGCCTCTTCCCATTGGTCCTGATCGACCAAGAGGTCGAACAGGCTGCAACGGCTGCCCGCATAACCGGGCGCGATTTCGATCGTGCGGCGGAATACCTCGATCGCCTTGGCGTCTTCTCCGATCGCAGCGAAGGTATTGCCCGCGGCGTCAAGAACATCCGGGTCGTGTGGCTGTGTTTGAACCTGGTGCTCAACAGCCATGATTGCCTGTGCCTTGTCGCCGCGAATCATCGCCCACTGTTCAAGCCGGCTCCAGATTGCCAGGTGACCCGGATTCTCGATGGCGGTTTTGTGTATCAGTTCATAGGCTTCGTCCTGGTGACCGACGTCCCACAGCATCTGCGCCCGCGTTGCCTGAAGCGAAGCGGGAACAACAGGGAAAATCGGTGGCTGCAAAGCCTTCATCGCGCCCGCAAAGTCACCCGAATTCAACATCAACCGGGCGCGGCTGATGTGAATTGCTTCGCGATACGGATCGATCGCTTCGGCACGGTCAAGCGCCGCATGGCCCTCGTCAAATCGCTCCTCGAATCCCAGTGATCGAGCGTATTCGAGCCATGCACCGGCGACGTGCGGTTTCTCTTCGGTCAATCGCCTTCCAACCTCCAACCGATGATCGGGGCGCTCAAGTTGAGACGCCATCGAGTCGAGGCGGCCCCAGGCGTAGTCGTACTCCGGCTCGAGGCTGACCGCCTGTTCATACTGCTCGAGCGCTGCTTCGGACTCGTCCAATTCGGCAAGCACGTCCGCGAGATAGCCACGATTGACCGCGTCAAGAGGTTGCTGCGAAACTAATTGGTCAAGCAACTCTCGAGCCTCCTGGAAACTCCCCTCGCTGCACAGTACGTCTGAGAGGGCGCGAATGATGGCGGGATTCGTCGGACGCAGCAATTGGCATCGTTCGAGCGCCGTCCTTTGCGTCGTCGCATCTCCGATTGCTTGAGCGATTCGGTACTTTTCAAACCAAGCATTCGGCTCGAGCGGAAACAACGCGGTAGCCTTCTCGACAGCTTCGATCGCTTCGTCGAGCCGTTGCATGTGGGTCAGCTGGCGAATCCATGCCTGGTGCGCCTGCCATAGATCGGGACGCGACTCAGCGGCCTCCCTGAGTGAATCAAGCAATTCGTCTTCAGGAACCACCGAGAGGGCGTACTCACGGTAGGTCATCAGCACTTCCCCGGTAACCGGTTGCCGCCGCAACTCCGATAGCAACCAGGCCAATTCCCGTTTCTGTTCCTCGACACCGTCACAATAATCGAGAAACTTGGAAACGATGTACTCTTCGCTGACATCCTTTTCAATCAGCTTTCGCAGCCGCTCGCGCGCAGCCTGATTGTCGCCCCGCCGCGAATCGAGCGTTGCCTGCAGACCGATTGCAAAAACATTCTCGCCGTCGAGCTCGACGGCGCGAGAGACCATGTTTTCCGCTTCGTAGAGCTTGCCTGCGTAAAGGAAATGTTGTGCAAGTTCACGTACCGCCCAGGCGTTTTCAGGGTCCTGCTCGAGGATTCCCTCCAGCACCGGTTGGATCTCTTCGAGCGGGCGGCCCCGTAGCGACATCGCATAACGCTCGGCCAATGGTTGATAGTGCGGAAATGTTTCACTTGCCGCGCGCCAATGCTCGATGGCCGCGTCCTCACCATCGATTTGCGTGATCAATTCGGTGATCTTTTCGCGCAGCTGCATCGACAGCGGTGTTCGCGGCAGCAGATGCTCAAGAAGCTCGAGTGCCTGTTTCCACTCTCCCCTGAGCACCGCCATTTCCGAGGCCGCCTCGTGCCATTGCCGCTGGGGCGCTTTGGCACGGACGGCTTCGAGCAACTCTTCGGCGCGCGGCCAATATTCGCTGGAGATGGCTGCGAAAGAATGGACCGCAGCAATGGTCAACTCGGCATCGTCGGACCGAAGTTTCATCGCCGACTCGAGGACCTCGATACTCTCAGCATGACGTCGCAACCGGCTCAGCGCATGGTGCAGAGTCAAACCTGGCTGCATCGACTGCGCACCGAAACGATCGAATCTTGCCCGCAACCAATTCAGCGCCTCCTCGATTCCCCCCATCGCAACGGACGCATCGAAATAACGGGTAGCCAGGTATTCATCCTTGTCATCCAGGCATGCGGCGAAGCGGTATTGCCGCAGTGCAGCATCACGATCGTAGCGCTGCCAATACAGGTCTCCCAGTTCGAGGTAACTGCGGGCGTAACTGCTTCCTTTTCGTATGGCTTCTCGAAGCAATGTGTATGCTTCATCGCGGTACCGCCCATCGAGCGCCAGCGACTCGGCCAGCTGCAATTTCAACAGCGGATGCGGTATCGGTTTGGCCACCAATTCGCGCAGCCTCTGGATCCGTTCCTCGCTGCGCCCCAGATTTCCGAGCAACGACAACTCGGACATTTGCAGCGACTCGTCATCTGGATACGTCTTGCACAGTTGCTTGACTGCCTTGAGAATCCCCTGCTCGTTGCCATCGTAGATGGCAAGCTGTCTTTGGGCTTGCCAATACAGCCGATGCTCGGGAGCTTTCTTCTCGATTGCATGGTGCACATTCATTGCCGCGTCACGGTCGTGACGAATCAGAGCTCCGTCCATCTCATGCAGCATGTCGTAAAGTTCGGCGTCGGGGAGTTCAACGCCGTCAATCAATTCACTGCGATCGCTCGGAACAAGCAACATGCCGCGCGGCCCGTGCGAGGCCTGTGACTCGAGCAATTCATCCGCGGCGGCGGCGCCTCGCACTCGATGGAATGGGTCACGAATCAGGATTGTGCCCGTACGTCCGTCATATCCAATCACCGCCTGCAGATGCGCGTAACCGGCGCCGCGAGTGACCAATGTAAAGGGAATATCACGGCCGATCAGTGCCTCGGTGACCTCTTCGGTGACAGTGAACTCACGCGTCGTGTACCCATTCTCCTCCGCCCACTTGCGCTCGGCGTGAGCCGTCGTGCCGTTGTAGCAAATCTCCTCGGCCACCTCCAAGTGCTCGGCATGCCGCCCCCAGTAACGGCTGATGGCTGACAAAGTCGCCGGTCCACAAGTCATTTCGTGTTGTCGCACAAATTCGACACCGAGGATCTTGTCGACACGATCGGCGCGACTCGGATCAGCCAACCTCTCAGCGATCTTCTTGCCGTAGGCTGATTTGCTGCGGCGCGCATATTGAATTGCTTTTTCATCGTTGCCGTTGCGACGGGCCAATTCGCAACGGAACATCGTGAATCGTTCACCAAAGGCGCGTTCAAGCAGCGGCGAAAGGGATTCAAAGCGTTCGAGCAATCGCGCGCACTGCGGATAATCGCGGCGTTCGTACGAGATCGCCGACATCTGCCAACTCAGTGAAGCAATCTGTTTCTTACCGTCGTACTCCTGCAACAGCTCATGCGCCTCGTCATCCCGACCGACCAATGTCAAAAGGTGGGCGCGGTATGCGATTGTGCTGCGCGCAGCGCGAATCTCCAATGCACGGGTGATTGCGTCGAGTGCATCGTCGTATCGGTCCTGGCGCTCGAGCCAGTAAGCGCGAGAGAAAAGAGTCATCTCTGGCCGCTCGCCAATGGATTCCATTTTCTCGAGCAACCGCTCGGCCGCCGCAAAGTCACGCAGCTGGGTCAGACTCGAAGCCTCCAACCAAAGCCAACGCAACTGTTCTTCGGCTTTCTCGTCTCCCTTGGGCTGGGATGAACCCTCTACAAATTCCAGAGCGTCCAAAGGACCGTTCTCTTCCGATATCGCGGCACCGTAAGCGTTGCGGACGGCAAGCGATTGGGGTGCTTCACGGTACGCTTTGAGAATGTGCCATCGACTCAATCGTGGCGCGCCCAATTCGGAAACGATCCAGGCGACTTCCGCCCGCGCCGCTCCCGTCCATCCGCGAATCGGGCCGCAGGTCTTCAGTTGCTTAAACGCATCGAGGAACATCCCCTCTTTGCCGAGCCGAATGGCTTCATCGAGGATCTTCTTGTTGGCATCCTGGTCTTCGATCGCCGTTGCCACACTCATAGTTTCCGCGTCCAGGGAATAGAGAAAAAGAATAGAGTCACGGCCACCGCGCGGGTGCTGGTTCGCGTAAGTCTTTTAGCATAAGACTTCCCGTTCGGCTCGTGGGTTCGGCGTGCGGTTTCTTCGACTGGTCGACACGAGTATGTTCATGGTCCCCTGCAGATCAGAATACGCGCCTCAAGTTGAGATAATTCAACACATGCCCCTTCACCGTGCCTGTCACTGTTGCGGGCTGATCCATCGTTTACCCACGCTTGCCACGGGGCAGGCAGCGGTGTGCACACGATGCCGGACGCGAATTGCCGTTCATCACATCCCGGGATCCAGCGCCAATCGCACGGCCGCGGCCGCAGTCGCCGCCTTCGTCCTGTTTTGGCCGGCGGTCTTTCTGCCGATCCTTGAGATCGAGCGGTTGGGCCAGCGGAGCGTGCAAAGTATCGTGGGCGGCACGATCGATCTTTTTCACCACGGCAGCTATTTCGTCGGCGCAATTGTGCTCGTCTTCTCCGTCATCTTTCCACTCACAAAGATCGTGCTGCTGATCGAGTTGAGCTGGCTGGAGATCATGCGGAAACAGCACAAGGCATTCACGCTCCGGCTGATGGAACACGTCGGGAAATGGAGCATGATGGATGTCATGCTGCTGGCGTTTCTGGTGATGCTCGTCAAACTTGGTAATCTCGTTCAGTTTCAATTTGGACCGGCGGTCGTTGCGTTCGTCCTGTGCGTGGCAATGAGCATGATCGCGTCGATTTCTTTTGATCCACACTCCATTTGGGAAGCTAAAGACCATGACTGAGGAAGGTTTTCCTGTTGCGGATGTGACAGAAAAAACTCGCCCCCGGTTCACGCGTATTTCGCGAATGTGGTGGATCACGCTGGCATGCATCGCGGTTGCCGTCTATCTGACCTGGAAATCAATCGATGCGACCGGACCCGAAATCGTGGTGTTGTTTCCGGACGGCCACGGTCTCAAGCCGGGCGATTCGATTCGCCATCGGGGCATCGAAATCGGACGGGTCGAATCGGTAAAGCTGAATCCGTCACTCGAGGGGATCGTCGTGACGGCGATGCTCGACCCGGATGCCGCGGTTGTTGCCTGCGAGGGATCACGGTTTTGGATCGTGCGTCCGCAGTTGGATCTAACCGGCGTCCGCGGATTGGAAACCGCGGTCGGTGCCAAGTACATAGCTGTTCTTCCGGGAGGATCCGGGCAAGCCAAGACTGAGTTCGAGGGACTCGCGATGGAGCCACCTGGATCGTTGGGCCGTGGTGGGATCGAGATTATCCTGCGGGGCGATCACCGCTGGGGAGTCAATCCCGGTTCACCACTGACATGGCGCGGCGTCGAAGTGGGCCAGGTGCTTTCAAGCAGCCTTTCACCCGACGCCCTGCACGTCGATACCCGAGTTCGCGTTTTGGACAACTATCGACGACTCCTTTCTCGCGATTCGAAGTTCTGGGTGACCAGCGGTGTGCATGTGGGAATGGATGGATTGAAATTTCAAGTCTCCGCAGACTCGCTGGCGACGATTGCCCGCGGCGGCGTCGCCTTCATCACGCCAGGACGGCCTGCCGAAACCGATGCTGTTCGACCCGGCGATGTGTTTACGCTGCACGAGGACGAAGATGAGCGTTGGACCGAGGGGGCGACCGCGACGAATCTGTTGCGGCACTCACCGCCCCCAATTGCGACCCTGACCGCGACATGGAAAGAGAAAGTTCTAGGTATCCCGCGAACTCGGCGGATGCGATCCTCAGGGCTGACTATACAATCCGACAATGGCCCCGAGGTGTTGTTGCCGTCCGATCTTCTCGAGCCCGCGGAAGAATCGAAAGACACCTATGCTCTTGAGTACAGCTGGGAGAACGAATCAAGAACGCTGAGGGTCGAATCCCGCCCCGAACCGGTCGGCGAGATTTCCCGGGTTGCGCTCGGTCCGGGCAACACGAAGTCGGCCAGCATCCTCTCCGGCGATCGGATGCGGTCACCTGCCGCACCGGAGGACTGTTTCGCAATTCGCAACTCATGGCACAGCGAGGGTGACACAATCGTGGTGATCGAAATGATCTCGCAGAGCCAGCTGACACAAAGAGACAGTCACTGGCGCTGCGACAACGAAAAACTGAGCCGTGACGTATGGCACGGTGCGACGGTGATCGCCAGCGAGGACGAGAAGGTGATCGGGATGTTGGTCGTGTCGGATGACGCCGCAAAGGTGGTCCCACTTTTCAACACGGCGTTTTGATGTGAGGCAGTCTCGAAGCAAACCGAAATCAATGTCAGAAGAAACTCATCCACGTTCAGGCGAACGACGACAAAGTGTCGCGCCGACATTGCAATTGTCGCGACAGGGATTGCTGATCAGCCTGGCTGCGATGGCCGGGGTCGGTCTGGGCGTCTATGCGATTTTCCCCGAAAGCGTTGGAGGACCTCCATTGCCCGTAGACGTTCACCTCGACAGGCAGCCAGTCGAAACGGCCACCGGTGACGGCGCCGTGGTGACGGAAGTCATCGTGGTCGTGAATTCATCGGAGCATGCGATTCCGAAACTGACGCTCGAAATCAACGGCCAGTATTTATTGTTTCGCGAGTCACCACTCGGAGTCGCGGAAAAATTGGTGCTACCGCTGCGCGTTTTCACCGACAAACGGAGTACGCAGCGGTATAACCCGTCGAAGTATCCGGTGGAGGAAGTGACCGTTTCCGGTCAGCTACCCAACGGTGCCCGCGGCATGAGCCGCTTCGAATTCGAAAATGCGCAACTCGTGAGCACGCATTGACGTCACGTCTCGGTTACCTTCCAAGCGGGCCAAGGTCATCGCGGATCGGTGCCCGGGAACTTGAATACGCGGGGTCCATGATCCTCCGACGCAGCTTCCGATTCTTTCGGTCCAAAATCGTCGTCCACGACCAGACCCAACTCCATTTCCTCGAGTTCGTCCTCAAGATCATCTGCTTCGTCATCCAAGTCATCCAGCATGTCATCGAGCAGATCACCGATGCTGCCGACCGTCTCAAGCTGCTCGATCAAACCATCGTCGGCAATTCCATCGCAGATCCGACCGATCGGCTCGGGCTCATAATCGTGCCCGATGTCCCAATCGACTCGATGTTCGCGCGACAACGCGCACAGCACTTCCGCGAGTGTCAGCACGGTGCCATCGGGCAACCCGTCGGCGCCGGCCGGATGATTGGCGCACTCAGCCGGGAAAAAGTTTGGCTTGCTGCGCCCGGACAGAAATCCATCGGAACGCTGATCCAATTCAACTGGTTCACAGCTATGCCACGCGTACCCGCCGATCAGCTCATTGGCATGCTGCTTGATGTCATACGCCCGGGCCGGATGCATCATTTCGGTCGAGCGATAGTGTATGGAAAAGCCCATATCCACTCAGAAATCGGATGACGAAGCGCGGTGGTGGCCGTTTCAATCTGACGTCACGAACCGATCCACCTTTGAGCTCCTACCTCCGTTATACCCTGCAACCCTGCTGGCGGCTTTGCGTTTGGCCACAATCCCTCAATATTGGTGTCTCATCCGCTCGCAAATAGGTACCAAGGGATTGATTCTTATCCTTGTTTGGAAGCTGTTCCCTATTTGATCGATGTTCGTTATTTGGTCGCTATTTCTTTTTTGGTCGCTATCGCTTATTTGGTAGCTATTTCTTTTTTGGTCACAGTGTAGGCATAACGGTTTGCGACGTCCGGATCCATCAAGCCCGCCGTGTTCCATTGCCGCAGTCGTTGACGGATGCAATCCTCGAAATCCAACTGACGACAATCCCCCACCAAGTCGCAGGCCCAGTCGACAAACTCAACAAACTCCGGGTCGTCGGCGCTCCACAATTGCATCCATGTGTCATCACGCTGGATTCGTTCTTCGCATCGGATTGCACCGGCAAAATAAAGCATGCAGGCAACTGTGAACCTTTGGAAATCGCCAATCGTCGCGTAGGCTGTGCTGACCAGACGGTCGATCAGCCGCACTTCGCCGAAAAGGCACGTGCGGTAGAGGTCTATCTTGTCTCTCCGAGCAACCATGTCGGCACAAGAGAGGATCCCCACGATGCGCTCAACACCTGCCAGCGCGAGGGCAATCCCGGTGCTGTGCAGCGGATCGATTGTCACCGCCGAGCTCGGCAACATGATCCGCCGCGTGTCGACCACTGGGTCAAAGAAACGTTGCAAGCGCCCCGTGGTGCATGGGCGATGCGATGGTCCGATCAATTTCGCGTCGCGCATCAGCCGCTCGATGGAGGGATAACCAGACCAATCGAGTGATTCGGACATCGGGGCGGTGTACCCGACGCTGGTCACACCATTGTTGAATCGAAGCATCCAAAGCCAACCTTGACCGAGCAAGTGATGTTGCGCGGCATCATCTCCGTTGAAAGGATCGGCACCGGACGAGATCCCCCGGCCCTTGAGTAACTCTGTCCAGCTCCCAACGTCGGTGTAGTGCCCGTAGGTCGCATGCGTGCGTGTTTTCAGTTCGTCGATTCGACTCTTGGCCCCGGTCAATTTCGCGAGCACTCCCCCATGGCCTGACGCATCGATCACCCACTCGGAATCAACGACAATTTTTCGTTGTCCCATACAATGAGTCTCGTAACGAGAACTGTCGACGGATTCCTCGTGGGCAACAACATGGTGGCCGGTCAAATCGATCGCTCCCGCGGTGACGGCACGCTCAAAAAAGAATCGATCGACCTCGGCGCGGTACCAATGCGTATCGGCAACGGCGTCGCTTGCGCTCGCGGCCACGAGCAGACTTCGAGCGCCCATTGAAACCTCGTTGAACGGCTCGCCATGATCGTGCACGTAGTAGCTGAATCCCCGTTTTCGACCGCACGCCACGTCGGGGTAATCACGGCGCCAACTTCCCCAACTGGAAAGCGAAGCGAGTTCAGGCAATTGATAGGTTGCTCCGAGCCGCCGAAGGATTGTGTCGGCAATCGGAGTCGACGATTCACCGATCGAGAATCGTGGATGAACAGCTGAGTCGATCACAGCGACTCGCACGTTCAATGTCGCGAGAATCCAGGCGAGAATCGAACCGGAAAATCCCGAACCGATAATTGCAACGTCGACGCGCACCTTCATGGCGATCTTGTCCCCTGGTCAAGATTGAGGCGTCGCAATGCGTCGACACTCGGCGTATCGGGATCGAAACCCCACAGATCGATCGTGACAACGGCACGCCCATCGGCATCGGCGATCGACTCACTCGCGAGCTCGACCAATGCATCCAGGGAGATTTCCGGCAGTTCGCCGGCACGACCGTTCCAGCCGTGCCCGTGACGAGCGGGAATCATGCTGATGTGGCGGGCCCCGCATGCCACGGCATGGCGGGCTGATAATCTTGCCCACCGTAATGCTTCGCGCTGCGACACTCCCGGCATTCCAACGATCAGAAAAACTCGAAGGTCGACCTGTTCGCTCAGTAACCAACGTGCATACCGGTCGAAATCATCACGTGACATGCGCTTGCCCATCCGATCGAGCCAGCGTGGCTGGACCGTTTCCAATCCGACGGCAACCTCGAGCCGCGTCTCGAGGAGACCTCGGAATTGTTTCAGACGAACGGCGCCAAATCTGGGGTGGTTCTCGACGACAACTCGCGAAAACTGATCGCATCGCCGCGCGATCGCGGAGTAATCGGAAGGCGGGATGCTGCGCGGATCAAAAAAATTTCCGCTGTTGTACAGTTTGAGCCAACGGGACTCGCCTTTCCCCGCCAAGGCAGCGTCCATTTGAATTGGCACCGATCCAGGCGGAGTTGGGGTCGTCAACGTATTGCGATAAAGATCGCACATATTGCATCCCACGGGACACTCCGAGACGGTCAGAAAGATCGTCGTGGTTGCGACCTGGCCGCCAAGTCCGTCTGCCTCGAACTCGTCGACCACCAGGTACGGTCGGTCAGTCGTCAATAACTCGCGATTCATTGCACCGGTCGCCGGGAGAGAAGGGGCTCGATCTCACTCGGACAAACCGCGGCGTGCCCGCAGTCGTGCGACCATCGCAGCAGTCGAAGCGGCGAGCAGAACCGCGCTGAAAAGAAAATAGCCAATCACAACCTTGATGTTCCCCACGTTTGCAGGCGTGTCATCAAATTCCCGTTTCAAGTTTTCATCCAGCGGGATCGCGAACAGAGCAGAGAAGGGGCTGGTGATTCCAATCCACTCCATCCTTGCGATACGTGCCGAGGAAAACTCAAGGATCTCCATCAGTGAAATCACAGCCGGCGGAGCTACATACAGGAGCAACAGCACGACATAGGTGCTCAGCAGGGCGATCGATGTTCGCTTGGTAAAAAGCGAGCAGACCAATGCGACGACCGAATTGACAAGACACACCATCGCAACGACCGCGAACATCGCAACCACCGAAAGCCAATTGGTCCAGAAACTCATGTTCAACGCCGTTCCCAACAGCAATGGCCAAAGCAGGAATGACGTCAACACGGCCGATATTCGAAAACCGACGACAAATTTTCCCGACAGGATTTGCCACGGCGTCAACGTGGTCGTCAGCAGCAGATCCAGCGTTTGTCGCTCACGTTCGCTCGTCATGCTGCCGGCCAGGAATACCGGTCCGACCAACATGTTGAAGACAATCACGTAGACCGAGAACCATGCGCAACGCTCGATCTGCCAAAACAGAAATACGCCCATCAAGGGAATCGCCAGCAGCATGCTGATCTGGATCACCAGCCGCAACATCAGCGTCCCCTGGCTGAAAATCTCGCTGTGAATCTCCTTGTCGTAGACCGGATTGCGGCCGTCGGGCATCAACTCCTGTTTCTTGGGCGGTGCGAAAAGTCGATCGGGGAACTGGTCCGGTTGAATCACGAGCCCCACGGCTTCCTCGGATTCTTTCTCGAGATCGATCACCTCTTTTCCTTCACTACCCACATCGGGCGGATACAACATCCGACCGGCCGCGGCAGCACACATCAATATGACGGCCGAGAGCACAAATGAAGGCACGACTAGAACGGCGACCTTCAATCGCAGTTCGCCGTCGCCCTCGAGTGCGCGCCAAAACATCACCGCCATGATCACCAGCGGTAGAATCACAAGGTAGCTGACGACAAGCGAGTTACTCGTCCGCGAAAAGTAACTGCTGCAAAAAACGCCGATCGCCCCGAACAGAACCACCGAGACGATCAGCCCGAGATAGGCCGCCAGGACTTCGTAAACACTCACTCCGCCCAGCGGCAGACAAAGCACGATGATCGGCAGCGATGCCAGAATCAACATGCCAAGGTGCGTCAGAGACGCGACCATCTTCCCAAGCACGATCGCGCCGGGTCGCAACGGACTGGCCAACAACATTTCATACGTATGTCGTTCCTTTTCGCCCGTGATCGCCCCCGCCGCGAAACTCGGCGCCATCAAAGAGGCAATGACATACTGACCGAGGAAGAACAAATTGACGAGTTTTTGCGCGGAACGTGGATTCGTTGTCAAATCAAGCCGCTCGTCGGTCGGCCATGCGACCAACACAACCGCCGCGAGCAACAGCTGGTAAATCGCCAGCAGCAAGAACGCGCGGTTGGTCCGTAAGTTGACCAACAACTCTCGTTGCAATACAGGGTTTTCGGTCAGGTACATCGTTTACCAGAAAGCTCTCGACTAATCGGCAGGAGCGTCTTCGAATCGGCCCCCGGTTCTTCGCGGACATATGTGGGGACCGCATATCCAGGAAGCGAGGCGCGCAGGACCCGCATCAAGCGGGTCCCCTTGGCGACCGACACCTCAAAGTGAGACGCACCTCGTACGCGGTCGAGCTGATGAAGGTAATAAGGTTGAATCCGATGATCCACAAGTTTACGGCAAAGTTCAATCAGGGTCGCTGCGTCGTCGTTAACACCGCGAAGCAAAACAGCCTGATTCAAAACCGGGATGCCCGCGCGAACCAATGCCCCTAATCGCGCGAGCAGATCGGCATCAAGTTCATTGGGATGATTGACGTGGACGACGAACCAGATCGCCAATCGGCTTGACGTCAAACGGCTCACCAGTGACTTGGTGAGCCGCTGTGGGATCACGATCGGCATCCGCGAATGAATGCGCAATCGACGCACGTGTGGAATCGACTCGATCGCATCCATCAGCCGCTCGATCGATGAGTCGACCATCGTCAACGGGTCTCCTCCGCTCAACAGGACTTCGTCAATTTCGGTATGCCGGCGAATGTACTCGACAGCAGGTCGCCATTGATCCGTTGACGAGCAGACCTGCGAGTAGGGAAACTCACGTCGAAAACAGTAGCGACAATGCACACCGCAGGCGCCGCTGGTGATCATCAGCGCGCGGCCGTGGTACTTGTGAAGCAAACCGCTGGCGACGGCCGCGTCGAGGTCACCCACCGGATCGGCACTGAAGGCGGGATAATCGTCTTGTTCGTCCTCGATCGAGTCCTCGCCAGGTTGCGGAAGCACCTGTTTCAGAAGTGGGTCGTTTTCGTCGCCCGGACGGATGCGGCGGATGAATTCCCAGGGCACGAACGTTGGAAAAGACTGTTCCGCGGTGACGCCTCTTGCGGCGGGCAAATCGAGGATTCTGCGAAGCTCGGCCGAGGACCGCACGGCACGTTTCATCGCCGTCTGCCAATCGCTTGGCGGCGTTGCAGCGGCCGTTTCTGGGGCGTTCAAAGCGGTCGGGACAAAATCGTCTCGCCTCGCTAGAATCTCAGCCGATTGGCTGCTCGATCTGTTTTGCATCGCTTTTGTCATTGGCGGGTGAATCAGCGCCGGGCCCCTGATTTCATACTCCGACTCGAACGATGGAGCCATCATTCCCATGGCTACTTATAACACAAGCGACTTCCGAAAAGGGCTCAAGGTTCAGATTGACGGTGAGCCTTACCTGATGACCGATATGCAATTCGTAAAACCGGGCAAAGGAAATGCATTTTACAAATGCAAGATGAAGAATCTGGTCCGGGGAACGACGCTCGACCGTACCTACAAAGGGGGCGACTCGCTCGAATCTGCGGATGTGGAAACGACCGATGTGTCGTTCCTGTACCGCCAGGGCGAAGATTATGTGTTCATGCACCAGACCACCTTCGAGCAGTACGAGGTCAGCGCCGATGTCGCAGGCGATATATGGAAGTACCTCAAAGACGGCATGGCATGCACCATGACTCTTTACAATGGAAACGCAATCATCGTCGAGGCGCCCAACCAGGTCGAATTGGAGGTCGTTGAATGTGTCCCGGGCGCCAAGGGAGACACGGCGACGAATGTCACCAAGCCGGCCAAAGTGGAAACCGGCGCCGAATTCGTTGTCCCCGGATTCATAAAAATCGGAAACGTGATCAAGGTTGACACCCGCACCGGCGAATACGTCGAACGCGTCAGCAACTGATAATTCCCGACACTCCGGCACCGCCGCTCACCCAGAATTGACGACGCCGCGTCCCGGCGACGCCTGCCGGACTACCCATGGAGTGCCTGCGGCCGCTCCAGCTGGTGCCCGTCAACCGACCGCTGGGTACGATGGTAGGTTGACCGCGGAGGAACACGTGGTTGTGTTTCTCGAGTCACTGCCTTCGCATCGCCCAACTCTGAGTTTTCGTGTGAGCATGATTGCGCATCGGCGATCCGTGCGTCTTTCCATCGCAATCGTTGGCATGTGGTTGATCGCGGGCTGCGGCAGAAACCGGGACGGCAACACACAGGCGAATTCACAGCCAACCGCCCGCGAAGCAGTCGAGGCGCAACGTTCCGGCGACTTTGTGCAAAGAGCACGCCGCATGCTGGAGATCGGCGATTTCGAATCGGCGGCCGAGTCGGCATCGCAAGCCCTCCTACAGAATCCCGAACTTGATGACGCGAAACTGATTGCGAGCGAGATCGAAGCAGCACGGGGAAATCACCAGTCCTCGTTTGAGCTCGCCGCTTCGATCGACATCCAATCCCGATTCGGCCGACGGGCGACTGAAATTCAAATTGAGCAGCTGCTTGAATTGGATCGTCCTTCGAAGGCGGCGGACGCGATTCTCACGATCGTTGGAGCTTTCCCCCTTGATGATGATCGCGTGACGGGGCTGCGCCGCCAGGCGTGGGAATTGCTCAACCGTGTGGGTCGGCGCCAAGAAGCGTCATGGCAAGCAGAGCTGCTGTGCCGTGCCGGCAAGGCCAACCTTACCGAGATGCTTTCACTTGCGCGACGCAACGAGGCCTTTCCATACACATTGCCGCCACGCGAAAACCCGGAGCAATACTTCGAGCCTGGATTGGGGATGGCGAAGTGGCACAGCGCTCGGCGAGAGTTCCGTCTCGCTTTGCAGGAGCTATCCCCCGTGGCCGAGGCGGGATATGACTCGCCAGCAGCTTGCGCGATGTACGGTCGATTGCTTGCCGAGAGCCAGATGTTTGATGGTTTCCCAACGTGGCATTCCACCTGTGGACCCAACGCACGCGAATTCAGCGACTATTGGGTTGCGCTGGGCACGTACTTCCTGGATCAGCATCAATACGAAGCTTCCGCCAGAGCATTGTTGGAGGCGGCGATCCGGGACCCCACCGATTTCACCTGCGTGCATCGGCTTGCCAAGGTATTCGAGGCACTCGATCAACCCGAAAAAAGAGAACAATTCCGCCACCGCGGTGCACTTCTTTTTCAGGTGCAGTCGATCGTGACGGAATCACCACAGAGTGGGGAGCAAGTAGTGGAACTGAGTCGAAGCAGCGAGCTTCCTCCGCTGCTTCTCCAACTCGGTCGACCTTTCGAGGCCCTCGGATGGAGATTGTTGAATATTCCGGACACGGAAGTCAGTACACGGGCAGCTGTCACGCAAAAGCTCGCACAATTGAGCCGGGATCCCGATGCGATTGGAATGGCGAGCAAGATGACGCTGGTTGGAATTGATCTGAACCAGTTCAGTGCGGAAGTCGCACTTGACCTGCTTCGCCGATCCTCACCACCGAAAGTTCCGGCCGCAACGCATGCCGATCAGCTCGCCCTACCGCGATTGGTCAACGTCGCCGCTGGTGTGGGTCTCGAGTTTCAGTGGTATCAAGATGTTGAAAACAATCTCGCCTCGATACCGCTGCACGAATTAATGGGCGGCGGAATCGCGGTCGTCGACTATGACCTTGACGGATGGCCCGACCTCTACGTGGCTCAAGGTGCCGGGGAGCCACCCACCGAGGCCTGCATTCGCTCGAACGTGCTGTTTCGCAATTTCGGCGGGCAGTTTGAGGCCGTCACGAACGTGGCCGGGGCAGACGACTTCAACTACTCATCGGGGCTCGCTGCAGGCGATGTGAACCAGGATGGATTCACGGACTTGTTGCTCGGCAGCCTCGGTCGCAATCGGTTACTGATTAACAACGGCGACGGCACGTTTCGCGATTCGACAAATTCGTGGGGCGAGATGGAAGATCGCTTTACCTCATCCTTGGCGATTGCCGATATCAACTCCGATTCATTGCCGGATCTCTTCGAAGGCATTTACGTCGAGATGAAGGGCGGGTTCAAACAACCTGAGGCGGGCGAAGATGGCTTCCCACGGCAACCGTCACCCATTGTGCACTACGCCCAATCCGATCGCTGGTTTGAAAACAAGGGCGACGGTACCTTTCAGTCCCGAGAGATTTCGCGTGATGTGGCCAGCCCCGGAACCTCCCTTGGGGTCGTCGTGACTGATTTTGATGGCGACGGCAGCAACGAAATTTTTGTTGGCAACGACGCACGTTCCAATCATTTTCTCGTCCAGGCGGGCAACGGCAAATTCATTAACAGCGCCGGTGTGAGAGGAATCGCAAGCGGATTCAGCGGCGAACCCGAAGCGTGCATGGGGATTGCCACGGGCGACTTCGATCGCGACGGTTCCCTTGATTTGCATGTCACGAATTACTCGAAAGAATCGGCAAATCACTATTTGCAATCGCCGGGAGGCGTTTTTCGTGACCTCGCGATTCGTTACGGAATCGATAGGCTGACATTCCCGTATATCGGATTTGGCACCAAGGCAGTCGATGTCGATCGCAACGGTTGGCTCGACTTGATTCTCACCAACGGCCACGTCTTTGACTTGCGGAGGGAAGGCGAGGAGTTTCAGATGCCTCCTCAGTTACTCGTGAACCTGGGCGATCGATTCGAAGCGGTGTCGGTGGAGGACGATTCTGGATACTGGGACGGCTTTTACCTTGGCCGCTCGATCGCGATGATCGATTTTGACCGTGATGGTGCGCTTGATTTTCTGATCGGTCATTTGCACGAGCCGCTGGCATTACTGAACAACCAGACGCGCACGTCGGGTCGCTGGATTCAATTCGAGCTGGTCGGCACCGCAAGTGAACGCGACGCAATCGGGGCTCGGGTCACCGTAACGACGCTAGACGGACAGCAATTCACGCAGTGGGTTACTGCTGGCGATGGCTATCTCTGCGCGGACGAGCCGGTGATCGATTTCGGGCTCGGCGAGGTTCACGATCTGGACAAGATCGAAGTTCGCTGGCCCAGTGGTCAAATGCAGGTGTTTCGCGATTTGGAATTCGCGAACCGTTACCTGGTTGTGGAAGGCGAGCCAAGCGTCCACCTTCGTTGACAAGGTTCGGACTGCTAGACTGATTCGACCAAAGCACTTTCTTCTTGCGCGGCTCGCAGGCTCCCTCGATGTTCAACACCCTATTTCTCCCCGAACTGCGCGAGATGCTTGCGGGGGAGAACCGTGCCGAGCTGGAGGAATTCTGCGTCACGCTCAATGCTGGCCGCACCGCCGAGTTCATGGAAGGCCTCGAAGACATGGAAATCTGGCAGGTGCTGCAATTTGCCGAGCCTGAGCGCCGGGCGGAGATCTTTGGCTACTTCCCCGAAGATCGCCAGGTCGCGATGCTCGGATTGCAGAAGGCCGCCGAGGTTGCCGAGCTGGTCGAAGAGATCCCGGCCGACGATCGCGTCGACCTTCTGCAGGAACTAAGCGATCATCGGGTCGACGAGATTCTTCCTCTGTTGCCGGTTGAAGATCGCCGCGACATTCAACGGCTACAGTCCTATGCCGAGGGGACGGCCGGAGCGTTGATGACGACCGAGGTCGCGATGTTGGCCGAAAACCTCACGGCACGCGAAGCGCTCGAAGAACTTGGCCGACAGGCCAGCGAGTTGGAAACGATTTATTACTTGTACGTCGTTGACGAGAATAAATTACTGCGTGGTATCGTCTCAACACGACAACTCATCTCCTCGCTCGCCCGTCCCAGTCGCACCCTTGGAGAGATGATGGAATCGGACCTGGTCGTTGCCCACGTGGCCGACGACCAGGAATCGGTGGCTGAAAACGTCGAGAAGTTCAATTTACTTGCCATCCCGGTCGTGGACAGCGGCAGGCAATTGCTCGGGATCATCACTCACGACGACGTGATCGACGTGGTGCGTGAAGAACTCGCCGAGGACGCCCAGCGAATCGCAGCGGTCGCGCCGCTCGAAGAGGAATTTCTTCGCATCGGATTGCTGACGCTGTCGTGGAAACGGGGAATCTGGCTGACGATCCTGTTTTTCGCCGCGCTGCTGACCGCCTTCGCACTGCGACACTACGAACTCGAGTTGGAACGCTATGCGTGGCTGGTGTGGTTCATACCGCTGATCATCAGTGCGGGCGGAAACTCGGGCAGCCAATCCGCAACGCTCGTCATCACGGCGATGACCAGCGGCCAAGTAAAATTCCGCGACTGGCCCACGGTCATGAAACGCGAAGTGGTCGTCTCCCTGATGCTCGGTGGGTTTCTGGCCACGATCGGACTAGCGGTTGCCGTGACGATTGCCCCCACGCCTTTTGCAGCGTTGGTAATTCCCCTGACGCTGATCTCTGTGATCGTTTGTGGATGTCTGTGCGGCGGCGCATTGCCAATCGTCTTCAAACGCATCGGTCTCGATCCGGCGATGATGAGCAACCCGTTTGTTGCGGGCATCATCGACATCCTGGGCATCGTGATCTATATCAACATTGCGCGGGCGATTCTGGGTTGACGCATTGATCTTGGGCCGGCAAATGCGGGCGCACAAAAAAACGGCCGACTTACGCCGGCCGTTGTGAATCTTTGAGCTCAAGCCGAGCGGCTTAGTACATGTCGTGGTCGCCGCCGGTTCCGCCTTTCTTGGCGGTCGGCTTTTCAGCAACCAATGCGTCGCTGGTCAACAGCAGCGTTGCAACGCTGGCCGCATTTCCGAGGGCCGTACGAGCCACCTTGGTCGGGTCGATGACACCCGCCTTGACGAGGTCCTCGTAGGTGTCGGTCAAAGCGTTGTAGCCTTCGTTGCCTTTCATGGCCAACACTTTTTCGCAGACGATCCCGCCGTCCTGGCCAGCGTTTTCGGCGATCATGGTCAGCGGCGAACGGCAAGCCCGCAGAACGATGTTGTATCCGACGGCCTGGTCGTTGGTTAAATCGCTGCTCGCCTTGACTGTTCCCGAAGCACGAAGCAGGGCGACACCGCCACCGGGCAGAATGCCTTCTTCGACCGCGGCGCGAGTGGCGTGAAGTGCGTCCTCGACGCGGGCCTTCTTTTCCTTCATCTCGCTTTCGGTCGCCGCACCGACGTTGACTTTGGCCACGCCGCCGGCGAGCTTCGCCAATCGTTCTTCCAGCTTTTCGCGATCGTAATCGCTGGTGCTGTTTTCGATTTCCCGGCGAATCTGATCGATGCGAGCCTTGATGTCGGCCGTTTTACCACCACCTTCGATGATCGTGGTGTTGTCCTTGTCAATGATGATCTTTTTAGCGCGGCCGAGTTGCGGCAGATCGACGCTTTCGAGCTTGATGCCGAGTGCTTCGAAGATTGCCTGGCCACCAGTCAGGATTGCAATGTCTTCCATCATTGCCTTGCGTCGATCACCGTAGCCGGGCGCCTTGACGGCACAGACGGTGAAGGTGCCGCGCAAACGGTTGATAACGAGGGTGGCGAGAGCTTCGCCGTCGACATCCTCGGCAATGATCAACAGCGGCTTGCCCTGTTGCACAACCTTTTCGAGAAGCGGCACCATGTCCTTGATGCTGCTGACTTTCTTTTCAAAGACGAGCACGTATGCGTCTTCAAGGACGGTTTCCATCGACGCGGGATCGGTCACGAAATAAGGCGACAGGTAGCCGCGATCGAACTGCATTCCCTCGACCCACTCCTGTTCGGTCTTGAGGCTCTTGCCCTCATCGACGGTGATCACTCCGTCCTTACCAACCTTGCTCATCGCGTCGGCCAGCAAGTCTCCGATTTCACGATCATTGTTGCTGGCGATGGTTGCGACGTTGGCCATCGCTTCCTGGTCCTTGACCTTGGTTGCCATCGAATGCAGTTTCTCGGTGACATCGGCCACGGCGGCTTCGATCCCGCTCTTCAATTGGATCGGGTTCACGCCGGCGACGACAGCTTTCAGGCCCTCGTTGAAGATCGCCTCGGCCAACACCGTCGCGGTCGTGGTGCCATCACCGGCGACATCGCTGGTCTTGCTGGCGACCTCGCGCACCATGCGTGCACCCATGTTCTCGTAAACATCCTCCAAATCGATTTCCTTGGCTACCGTAACGCCGTCCTTGGTGACCGTAGGGCTGCCAAAGCTCTTTTGGAGGATGACATTTCGGCCTTTGGGGCCGAGTGTAACTTTGACCGTTCTGGCCAACTTGGAAACGCCGCGGCGAATCGCCTCGCGCGCTTCCTGCTCGAATGCAATGATCTTGGGCATGGTAATTCAGGTTTGATTATTCAGTGGGTGGTGGACTAAGAACAACGAAAGCGGCGTCGATTACTCGACCACCGCCAACACATCGTCTTCACGCATCAGCAGGTACTCGACGTCATCGATCTCGACGTTCTCGCCGGCGTAACTGCTGAACAGGACTTGATCGCCCTGCTTCAATTGACTCGGTGCCCTCGACCCATCGTCGAGCAGCTTGCCGCTGCCGATTGCGACCACCGTTCCCCGTGCCGGTTTTTCGCGGGCCGAATCGGGAAGCACGATGCCACCGGCGGTGGTCTCTTCGCTCTCGACACGCTGAACGACGATTCGCTCGCCCATGGGTTGCAGACGGAGCTTCGTCTTGGTTTTCGTGGCGGTTGCCATTTCCGGATACCTTTCTCTGCTAGCGGGAAAGAATGTGGTTTGAACCTGGTAAAGTCGATCGCAGGGTCTGGGAGGTCCTCATCCCCGCGTCTGTGCGCACGTTTGGCAGCGATATCAGTCAGGCCGCCCTACACAGCAACCCCTGTGCCATTCAAAACCAAATTGCCATAACTCATTGACAAGAAAGGGCTTGGAGATGCAGAGGCCGCGCCCAACGGTCTTCCAACATCCAAACTGGCAGCACTGACTGCCCCGATTTGGGCCACTGCGTTGATGTTCGCAGGCGTTGACAGACCGACGTGGGTCGCAGCACCGGGTCTCGGGCGGAATGGAAATGGAGTGGTTCCCATGCCGTTTTGGCTACTGGCGTTTGTGGCCGTCGCACGGTGGAGACACATTCACCGGTGGACGCAGCGATTGGGGCTCATACCAAAAGGCTCCCTAGACCCGGCCACCTTCGCAACAGGTTTCGCAGATCGTGTGACAGCGTCCGCATTGCAGTTTGCCGCGAATCTCGGTCAGCGTTTGGCCACAACATACCGGACAGACACGCGGACCATCCGCCCCACGAGCTTGGCACCATTGACTCCTCGGCCCGCCAATCTGCGCCCCCGTCTGGTTCTCAATCCGTTCGGGTTCTTGTGGATCAGACATGATTCTCCGCTGCGACACTCAGACCCGGAACTCGCTACGAAAGCGACTGATATCGTCGCGATTTCCGATCACCATGGCAACGTCGCCCACCACAAATGATTCCGACGCATCGGGATTGAACTTCAAGTTCCCATCGGGTGTTTTGATGGCGACGACCAACAGCTTGTGACGCCGATGGGCTTCGGTTTTTTCGACGCTCATACCGACCAGCGGACTGCCGTCGACAACCTTCAATTCCTCCAGGTCGAAATCAGGGTTGCTTCCTTCGTCGACCAGGTTGATCAGATGTGCGGTCGACGGGCGGGTGATCATCCTGCCCATCTGGCGCGCACCGACAACGGTTGGCATCACGATTGTATCGGCACCCGCCTGGCGAAGCTTCTTTTGGGTGCTCTCTCTCTCCGCGCGGGCAATGATCTTGACGGTCTGATTCATGTCGCGCGCCGTCAAGGTGATAAAGACACTCTCTGCGTCATTGGGGAATGTGCTGACAAGGGTCGAGGCGCGATGCAATCCGGCGTCTTCGAGCGTGGTCTCCTCGGTCGCATCCCCGTGAACGCAAAGCAACCCGATTGCCGTCGCTTCGACAATGGCCTCGGTATCGTGATCAATGATCACCAATGCGGTGTGCTGTGACCGGAGTTCATCCGCCAGGTTTCGGCCCATGCGACCGTATCCGCAAATGATTGTGTGCCCGCTCAAGCCGTGAATGTCCTTGGTCATGCGTCGCTTCCCCATGGCATTTTCAAGTTCTCCTTCGAGAATCAGCTGGATTAGACCGCCGAATGTGTATACCGACGCAGAGATTCCCAACAAGATGACCGCCACCGTCAGAGCCTGGACTGCGGGCGAAAGCTGCGAGCTTTCAGCATATCCGACCGTCGAGATGGTAATCACGACCATCCAGACTGCGGCCGTCCAGGTGTAGCCGCCGATGAAGCGGTAGCCCACCACCGCGGCGAGAAAAATAACGAGCAACACGAATCCGCCGAGTCGAATTCGCTTCAATGGAGTGCGCATCAGTGGGCAGATACCTGTGACGGTGGTTGACGCGATCGCGTGGATTGCTGTGTTGACTCTATGCTAACCGCAGCCTTCAACTCTGATGCGGCACGCTGCTCAGATATAAAACATTGTCGCGTCGCCATGGCGACAACGCTCCACCATGTCACTCAGTCGAGCACGGCCCAGTACCTGACGAGACGCCTCGGACGCTTCCTCCCACAACCCTTGCAGCATCTCGTCGGCCGGCGTCGACTTGCCCTCGGTCCGTAATGATCCCGCCTCCTGGCACCCAACCGCTTCGGCGATATCCAGCAAGGTGATCTTCGCTGGATCAATCGACAAGCGGTATCCGCCCTGGCTGCCACGGATACTTTGAACCCAGCCTGAGGTTCGAAGGGTTCGGAAGATTTGGACGAGAAACGGTCCGGGCACACCATGCCGATCGGTGATCTCGCGGATCGCCACCGGCGCGGGGTCGTCGCGGCGGATCGCCAATTCCAACATCGCCAACGTTGCGTAGTGGACACGAGCAGAGATTACCATCGGTCGCTCCTTCGCATCGCTGCAATTTTGTCAAAGCTGGTTCTTGGGGTTTTGGAAGTACAGTCATTCCTTGATTCACAGTATTTCTGCACTTCCAAAACCCCAACTCTTCGCTTTGCCGGAATACTTCGCTTTGACGCAATACTAGGACGAATGCAAACCGCATTCGGTCTTCTTGAATCCGCTCCACCGCCCGGCCCGTTCGTCCTCGCCCGCCAGCACGGCGCGAGTACAAGGCCAGCATCCGACACTCGGATAACCTTGATCGTGCAGCGCGTTGTAAGGAATGTCTTCCGAGGTGATCAATGACCAAACATCCTTCTTGGTCCAATTCGCAAGCGGGCTGATTTTCACGAGCTGAAACTTGCGGTCCCAACCGACGATCGGTGCCTTGGCGCGGTCAGGACTCTGGTCGCGCCGAATCGCACTCGCCCAAGCATGTTGGCCGCGAGCCGCATCGTGCAAGACGCGTAGCTTACGATCAAAACAGCACTGATTTGGATTGGTCTGGTACAGAGGTCCTCCGTGGGCCGCTTCGTACTCTTGGACACTGGTTTCCGGATACTTGTATTCGACTTCGATACCGTAACGCTGCTTCACCTTTTCGCGGAGCTCCAAGGTCTCTGTGAATTGGTAACCGGTCTCGAGATTAAAGATCGGCGTCTGCGGCGCAATCTCCGCCAGCATGTGGATGATCGTCATTCCTTCAGGTCCGAACGCCGTTGCCATCGTGAATCTGGGTGCAAATCGCTCGACCGCAAAACGAAGAATCTCCTGAGGCGTCGCGGACTCCAGCCGCTCGCTGTCCCTCTCGAGCTCCTCGAGAAATTCGTCGGTAGGACGCAACGGAGGATCGGCCGCCAAGGCCCCACGCGGCTCGTCGGAGTCAATCGAGAACAACTGCAGCGGCGGTCCGCCGAGGGCCGGGGCAGACTTTTTCGGGGAATCACCCTCAGGCAATGAATCACTCATCGAAGATTTCGGACTGGCAGACATGGCAAAAACAACCGATTTTCGGGACTCGGCTTCAGATAGACTACAAACATGATCATAATAGTCAAGTATCTTTATCGTCCGCCGGTTGTGACCAGTTGAACGGTTTTTCCGGCAATTCAGACGATTCCCCAATCGGGCCGGGCATTGGCGTGATCAGCGTCGACTCGAGTGGCTAAATTGGACACTGCGAGTATCGGCATACCACGATCTCATCTTTCTCGCGGTTTGGTCATCACCATGTATCGATTTTTGCTCAGCCTGGCCCTCACGGCGTCTTTGCCACTGCTATCGGACCGATCCGCAATTGCCGACACAGTCGAACTCTCCGGCGGCGGTCACCTGACCGGACAGGTCCAGCGGAAGGCAAATCTGGTCATTGTCAAGATCGATGACGAATTGCAGATCGCGGTTGATGCCAGCCGCGTGCGTCGGGTGGTCACCTCGGATCAATTGAAACCTTATCGCGAAATGGCGGCCAAGGCCGGTGACGATGCGGAAAACCAGTATCGGCTGGCGATCTGGTGTGTGACCGCTGACAACGTGCCGGGTGATTCACAACATTACAAGCGACACCATTTGCGGCGCGCGATTGAATTGAACCCGGAACACATCAAAGCGCGCGCGGCGCTCGGCTACACCAGGCACGAAGGCAAATGGATCCTGACACGACAGTTGATGCGTGACCGAGGAATGATCTTCTCGGCGGGCAACGGTTGGGAATTACCCGAGGCCGTCGCGATCGAGGACTCGCAGGATGCGACCGATACGGAATCCAAGAAGTGGATCCGCGAAGTCAAGGTTCTGGTTGCAATGGTACTTCGAAACTCCTCGAAGGCGCCTGAAGCGATTCAGCAATTACAGGCGATCCGAGACCCACTGGCAGCCACTGCGATCGCAGGCCAGCTCGAAGAATCACGCGGGAAGCGGTCACAGAGCCGCGCGCTACGAATGACGTGGATCAAGTTGCTTGGTCAGTTTCGTAATTCCATTTCGGTCGAAGCACTCGTCAAAGCGGGAGTAGCCGAAGACGATGAGGTGATTCGCGAGGCGGCACTGGATCAATTGCTCGAGTACGGCGCTAGTTCGGCCGTCGCAACGTATCTGCCCTACTTGAAAAAGAACGACAACAAGCTGCTCAATCGTGCGGCCAGGGCTTTGACGTGGTTCCCCGACCCAGAACTGGCGCTGACCTACGTCGAGGCGCTGGTGACAACACACAAGACCGAGTTCGCACCCGGACCGGGAATGCAGGTCGGGTTCGGCGATGGCGGCGGCGGACTTCAAATGGGCGGAAAAAAACAGGTGCAAGTGGAAACACTCAGAAATCCGGCCGTGCTGACGCTGTTGAAATCCGTCGAACCGGATGTCGATTTTGGATATGACGAAAAGGCCTGGCAGAATTACTTTGCCAACAAGCGGACCTCATTCAGCGGCGATTTGCGGCGAGATCTTTGAGCGTCCCGTACGCTGGCATGGCGCCTTTCTCGATGCTGGCTGATGTCGCCTATCTTCGACGCTGAAAGGGTCGCCTATCTCGCGGACGTGATCGCTCTCCGCACCGCGGACTCCTCGATTCCGCCGACGAGATCGACGACGCCGATCTCGGTGGGCAGAATGAAACGCAGCTTTCCGTGCGCAACTTTCTTGTCGCGCATCATCACCGGCAACATCTCGTCCGGATCCGCATTTTCAAACGTCGTCGGCAATCCGCAGGCGTGAATCAACGCGTTTTGGCGATCAAGCAATGTTCGATCCGCCATTTTCAAGTCGATCGCCAAGTGCGCCGCCATTTGCATTCCGATGGCAACCGCTTCGCCGTGCAACAACGTCCCGTAACCAGCAGTTGCTTCGATCGCGTGGCCGAAGGTGTGTCCATAATTCAGTATCGCCCGACGACCACTCGTTTCGCGTTCGTCTTCGCCAACCACCCGAGCCTTGCATCGACAACTCTTCTCGATGGCGCAGCGTAGTGCCGCGTCGTCGCGATCGATCAACGCACGAGCATTGGACTCGAGCCACTGAAAGAATTCGGCGTCCTCGATCACGCCATACTTAATCACTTCGGCCAACCCGCTTCGATAGCTGCGGTCGGGAAGCGTCGACAGCACCTCGGTATCAATCAACACGATCGAGGGCTGCCAAAACGCGCCGACCATATTCTTTGCCGCCGGCAGATTGATGCCTGTCTTGCCGCCGACACTGCTGTCGACCATCGCCAACAACGTTGTCGGAACCTGGACAAACCGTACGCCTCGCGTGAACGAGGCGGCCACGTATCCGGCCAGATCGCCGACCACTCCGCCGCCAACCGCAATCACAACGCTGCGGCGATCGCCACCCGAATCGAGCATCCATCCGAGTAGCTTTTCGAACTGTGCGATTGACTTGCTCGGCTCGCCTGAGGGGACCGAAGTCTTGCTGACACGAATCGGATTCTCACCTCCGACCGCAACCAGTGACTTCACCAACGGCTCGGCCCAATCAGCGTCAACCGCCTCATCCGCAATCACGACGGCATGAGTCATATCCTCGAGCGACGAAGCAATTGCTTCTCCAAACCGGTCGACGGCGCCCGAGGTAATCTCGATCAAATAGCTGCGCTCGCCCAACGGTACTTCCACGCGAGATGCGTTCGATTCACCTGACTCGTTCGGGGACCATACCATCGGTTAAAACCAGCCTACTTGTTGACAGCGGTGACAGATCCGACAACTTACCCTATGACCGACACTTCGATCGATCCCGCCACCGATGGCCCAGATGATCCTGTAAACGCAGATGATTCTGCAGGCTCAGATAATTCTGCAGGCTCAGATCACGTTGGCGGCACCACGCCTGAGGGGCACGACGACAAATACAATGACCCCCGCGCGAGGATCACTAAACGCGGTGTCTGGATGGGGATCGGGGTTGTCGTCTTCGGCATCGTCGGTGCTGCGGCCAGCATTTACGCGCGGCGTACCCGTCTGGAGCAGACGACACGATTTTGGGGACCTGAGACGATCGAGGCCCTGCAATTGGCCGAGCGGGTCGAGCTGATTGCCCGCGGGGACAGCGAGTTCGATCCGGTCGAGTTGACCGCGACCCCGGGTCTGGGACATCTGCGCAGGGCCCTGCTCGATGAGCGAGGTTTCGACTGGAGCACCGAATCGCCTGAAAGCGCGCTGGAATACTGTGGCAACCGGGTTTCGGACTCCTCTGGCGCCCCAAAATGCGTACAGCTTCGGCTGACCGATCCGACCGCGCACCGGTTTGAACAGGTCGAGATCGACCTGGATCTGGCAGGGGGATGGGTTGGCCCGAGCGACGGATCACGCCGGGTTCAGGCCACCGATTGGGTCCAACCCAAGCTCCGCAATTATTTTGCAACGATTATCGATGTCCAGCAAAAACGATACGATTTTCGCGACTAAACGCCCATTCGCCCCCGCCGTTTCCGCCGTCCCCGCCGACAACGCGGGTACATCGTTTGAACTCTCGCGTTTTTCTGCTATCTCACGCAACCTGCGATCGATCTTTTGACACCCCTTGGAACGTGTGTCCAAATGCGGCCATGAGCTGCGATTCCGCCGCCGACAGATTCGATCTGACTTATAATCGACAACTGTGTTTTCATTCACCATCGGGTTTCCGTCCTCCATCCTTTGAACCTGGTTCAATGGAGTATCACTAATATGTCTTCAACGGCCGACCCCAGCGCTCATCCCGAATCGACCCCGATGCCCGAGGATCCCGCGGAGAATCAGGATCAAGAGGAGGAAGGCGACGAGGATGCCGATCTTCAGCGTGCGTTCGTTTGGTTCCAGGCCGCGCCGGCGTGGTTGGTCAGCACTTTGGTCCATGTGATGATCTTGCTGGTCCTCGGCCTGATCACGATTGCCGATCCGGTGAAAATCGTGAACGTGCTGACCGCGAACAATAGCGGTGACGACGGCCCGGAGATCGAGGAGTTTACGATCGAGGAGATCGATCCGGGCGAAGTCGCGGAAATGGAGGAGGTGACCGAACCTGTCGATGTAACTGAGACGATGGAGATGGTCGAGCCGACCGAGATGGAGCCGGTGGAGATCAGCACTGTCGCGGTCGAAATGACCGACCTTGCTGCTGAGATGGCGCCCAGCGCCGCATCCCTGCAAACGCTATCCCAGATGTCAATGCAGCCGATGGGCAGTCGGTCTGCGGATATGAAAAAGAAGTTGCTGCGCGATTATGGCGGGAATGAGTCGAGCGAAGCCGCTGTCACCGAGGCGCTAAAGTGGTTATCGCGGCATCAAATGCCCAATGGTGCGTGGACCTTCCAGCACAATCTGGTTTGCAACGGAGCGTGCGGAGACCCGGGGGAACCCAATCGCGTCAAGGCCGTCAACGCGGCCACATCGTTGGCGCTGTTGCCATTCATGGGCGCCGGCCAGACCCACATCCAAGGAGACTTCAGGGAGGTGGTTTTCCGTGGGCTGCGTTTCCTGATTCAAAACGGAAAGCCGGGCAACAAGGGAGGTCTTCCGGTCCTCGATTTCACCGAGGGCCCTGGCAACATGTACTCGCACGGCTTGGCGGCGATCACTCTGTGTGAAGCCTACGCGATGACCGAAGATCCCGAACTTGCCGGTCCCGCCCAGGGCGCGCTGAACTTCATCACTTACGCACAATGCCGCGACGGCGGATGGCGATATCGTCCGCAGCAACCCGATGGTGGAGACACGTCGGTGACTGGTTGGCAAGTGATGGCACTCAAAAGCGGTTACATGGGACACTTGAACGTCCCACCGCGGACAATCCAGGGATCGATGCTGTTTCTGGACAAGGTCCAATCCAACAACGGATCGCGATACGGATATGCGCAACCCGATACCAAGATCCGGCCATCGTGCACCGCCATCGGGTTGTTGTGCCGAATGTACACCGGCTGGGACAAGACGCATCCTGGCATCATCCAGGGAGTCAAGGAATTGGGTAAAGTCGGCGTGCTGAAGAATGACATCTATTACGACTACTACGCGGCGCAGGTCCTCCGCCACTATGGCGGTGCGGAATGGGACAAGTTCAATGTCGAATTGCGCGACTGGCTCGTCGAAACTCAGTCGCACAAGGGTGGCGAGAAAGGAAGCTGGCATTTCCCCAACAGCGCATCGCATCGCGGCCCCAAGGAAGGTGGGCGATTGGCGAGCACGACGTTCGCAACAATGATTCTTGAAGTCTATTACCGTCACATGCCGCTGTACGCGGATGCTGCAGCCGAAGAAGACTTCCCGCTTTAAGCGTCGACACCGATCATCGTCGGCACAATCATGAGATTGACTTTTGAGCGAGCGGCAGCAAATGCTGATCCTGTCGATTGGACTATGGTAAGGTGATGAGTTTCCGGTGTTTGCCATGTTGAGCGAGGATGGCAAACTGCGCGATGATCGACGCGCCGGCTCGTGACGAGAGAAACGGGAACCTTCATTCAAATCATGTCGGATCGTCAAAGCGAATCGCAGGGTCGCGATCCGGAGGCCGAAGATCGGACACAACTGCGTGTCAATCCGACCGACGCTGGCATCACCGAGGAAACGACCGACCTGGGTGCCCCGGGCCAACGCACGTCACGGGAACGCTCTGACGTCGAGATTCCGAAATCGATCGGCCGTTACCGTGTCGACAAGGTTCTCGGCCACGGCGGCTTCGGCGCGGTCTATCTTGCCTACGACGACCAATTGCAGCGGCACGTCACGATCAAGGTGCCGCATCGACATCGAGCCCTCACCGCACGGGACGTCGATTTATTTCTAAGCGAAGCCCGAACACTCGCAAAGCTCGAACATCCCCATGTTGTTCCCGTCCACGATGTCGGTCATACCGAGGACGGCGTCTGTTACATCGTGTCGCGATTCATTGATGGCAGTGACTTGCACGAGCGGATGCGAACCTCGCCGCTGCTGGTGGCTGAATCTGTCGAGATTGTCGCAACCATCGCCGAGGCGCTGCACTATGTGCACACACATGGCGTCATTCATCGCGACATCAAACCGAGCAACATCCTGCTGGACAAGCGCGGCCTGCCCTACCTCGCCGATTTTGGTCTGGCGCTTCTCGAAGAGGAGGCCGTCAAGAGCCGCTCGGTAGCCGGCACACCTTCCTACATGAGCCCCGAACAGGCGCGCGGCGAAAACCATCTCGTCGATGGCAAGTCGGATATCTTCAGCCTCGGTGTCGTGCTTTATGAATTGGTGACGGGCAAGCGACTCTTTCAGGGAAACAACGCATACGCCGTATTGCGACTGGTCCAGGAACTCGACGTCCCGCCTTTGAGAGAAGTCAACCGGGATTTGCCGGCCGAGCTCGAACGGATTTGCATGAAGTCGATTTCCAAACGGGCCACCGACCGGCATGCAACAGCACTGGATTTTGCTGAAGACCTGCGTCAACTTCGGAGCGAGGATCGCAGCGGGCCGATCATCGGCGGTCGCGCCCCGACGCTGAGCGACTCGCGAGAATTGAAATCGCGATCCAGTCGCCAGTTTCTTGGGATCGTTCCGCGAGGGCTGCGTTCCTTTGGGCCGGAGGACGCGCATTTCTTTCTCGGCTTGCTTCCCGGTCCGTACGGTCGCGACGGAACTCCCGAATCAATTCTTTTCTGGAAACGACGCATTGAAGAATTCGATTTGGAGGAAAGTTTTCGGGTCGGGTTGATCTATGGTCCATCTGGATGTGGAAAGAGCTCGTTTATCAAAGCGGGTCTGATCCCGACCCTGTCACCCAACGTCACGTCGGTCTTTATCGAGGCCGCTCCGGACGCGACCGAAACCCGTTTGTTGAACAATCTACTCCGCCGTTGCCCCTACATGGATACGAAATTGGGGCTGCGTGAATCCATCGCAAGCCTTCGGCACGGGCAAGTGATGGGAGATGGCAAGAAGATCCTGATCGTTATCGACCAATTCGAACAATGGCTGTACAGCGTCGAGACTCCCGAGCACAGCGAATTAGCAAACGCCCTTCGACAATGCGACGGGGAACACGTGCAATGCATTCTGCTTGTCCGGGACGATTTCTGGCTTGCCTTCAGCCGATTCATGGATCATCTGGAAGTCGGTCTGCAACAAAACCGCAACATGATGCTCGTCGATCTTTTTGACCAGAGCCATGCTCGCCGCGTACTGATCGAGTTCGGTCGCGCGTTTGACCGCTTGCCCGAGCGAACCGCGAACCTCTCGCGGGATCAGAAATCTTTTGTCGACCAGGCGATCGGCGATTTATCAGAGAATGGCAAGGTAACACCGGTACGGCTCGCCTTGTTGGCGGAAATGTTCAAGAGCAAACCGTGGACGATGTCGACGCTGCGCAAGATTGGCGGCACGGCGGGTGTGGGAGTCGTGTTTCTCGACGAAAACTTTGTCTCCGAAAGCGCCCCGGCCGAATACCGTGTCCACCAAAAGGCAGCCTACGCGACGCTCGGTGAACTTCTGCCGCGCCCGGGTGCGAACCTGAAAGGGCACATGAAGTCGTATGATGAATTGCTTGAAGCATCTGGGTACGCCGAGCGGCCCAAGGACTTCCAGGCGTTGATGCGAGCACTCGATTCCGAACTTCACTTGATCACTCGCACCGATCCCGAAGGTCGAGGCGAGGATCTTTCGGCGGAGTTTTCCGGGCTGAATTCAGGCAGCCAATCCGCCAGTCTGGCGCAAAACAATTACTACCAGCTTGCCCATGATTACCTGGTTCCTTCGATCCGCACGTGGCGGGCGCGAATTCAGCGGGAAACGCGTAAGGGCCGGGCCGAAATCCGGCTCGGCGAAAGGGCAGAAATCTGGCACGCGCGCCCCGACTCGCGGCATCTACCCACCTGGACCGAGTGGGTTTCGATCATGGCGCTGACGCCAAGAAAACGGTGGAACGACACCCACCGGCGGATGATGACGGCTGCGACGAGGCGGTACAGCAGACTTAGCCTACTCGTCCTTTGTGCTTCCATTCTTGCGCTATTTGGTCTCTACCACCTCATCAGTTGGAATCGGGCCCACGGAGTTACCAACCAATTGACGACCGCGAACGTTGTGGAAGTACCAGACCTTCTCGATCGTCTCGAGGGAAACCGTCGCTGGGCCATCTCGCCGCTGCGACGCATCCAGTCGGAAAACCCGCTTGATAGCCAGCAACATCTTTTTTCAAGCCTCGCACTCTTGCGAGCTGGTGAAGGACAAATCACGGATATTGAGGAATCCCTGCTGCTGGCAGACCCCGATACGCTTCTCTTACTGTCGGAAGAATTGCAGCCGCATCGGGAGTATCTCAAGGAACAGCTTTGGCAGCACCTCGCTGATGAATCGATCGAAGATGAAATCGACGACAACGGTCGACCCTTCAATCGCCGTTTCAATGCGGCACTTCTTTTGGCGCATTTCGATTCGCCTCCCGCCTCATTTGTACGGCGTTCGCATCCCGGCCCATCCGAGGCCGATGCATCAAGCGACTGGAACGAACACGTCGTGTTCGTCACCGAACAACTCGTCAAGTCCGCCAACATCGACCGACAGTTTTATCCCTCGTTGCTGGAGCTGATCCGGCCGGCAAGGTCGGTCGTGGTCGATCGTTTGACGGAGATCATGGTGGATCCGGCCGACAACGACCTTCGTCGCAGCGCCGCTCAAACCCTGTTGGTTGACCTGTTGCGAGATGACGCCCGTGAACTGACCGACCGATTCCTGTTGGCCAGTGCCCAGCAGATCCAGCCGACTTTAACCCTGATCGACGGGGGGCGTGAACAGGTTCGCCCACTCCTCGACGCTGAGGTATCCAAGAAGCTCGATATGAACGAGCATGGATGGGAGGCAACCGCGCGTCGGAAAGCAATGGCTGCGGGATTGCTATTGCGCCACAAGGCATCCAGCGACGAAATCTGGAACGTCTTTCGCAACGACGGCATCCCCGACGCCCGAACGCGGTTGATCCAAAGTGTCGTACCGTTGCAAGTCGACCCGCAACTGCTGGCGGCACGACTCCATATCACCCAGGACGACTCGATTCGCGCCGGCCTGATTCAGGCGCTGGGTGAATACCATCCCGATGACCTTACCGGTGACCTGCAGGACCGGACGATCACGCTTGCCAAGGGCTGGTTTCGCACTTCCGCCGTGGGAAGCCTGCGTTCGCATGCGCTGTGGTTTCTCAAACGCTGGGGCCATGACTCCTGGGTAAAGGATGAACTAGGGCAACCTTTTGCGGAGGACCCCGCACGGGATTGGTACGTCAACGGACAGGGACACACGATGATTCGTCTTCCCCAACACGATCCCGACGACCGCTATCGGATCGAGGCGGGCATGGGCGAGGTCACCGTTGCCCAGATGCGTCGCTGTGATCCCGAGTGCAAGTGGAGCGAGGAATACGCACCGAGCATGGACTGCCCGGTGACGAACCAGACGTACCACCAGGCGGTGGCTTATTGCAATTGGTTATCTCGCGAGGAAGGCCTTGATGACGATCAACTTTGTTACCCTGACCGCGAGGACGGCCCCGGACCAGCGGTCGATCTTCATCCCGATTATCGATCAAGGACTGGCTATCGTTTGCCCACAGCCGACGAGTGGTTCTTCATGTTTTCCGGCGGTTCACGTACCGATTACCCGTTCGGTCACGATCGAAATCTGGCTGACGGCTATGCGTCCTTCCTCGAAGATGGCCGTCATGGATGGCCGGTGGGCCGGTCGAAACCAAATGACTTCGGTATCTTCGAGATGATTTCCGGGACCCGTGAATGGGTTTCGGAAAACGACGAATCACTCACCCATCGCCGCGGACTTTGCGGAATGAGCTGGCGTTACAACAAAGGCACCCTATCGCCGCGGGAAATCGGATTTGGGCTTCCCGATCTTTCGTACTCGTATCATGGATTCCGCGTCATTCGGTCTCGCCCGACGCGTTGATTCACATGCTCGGCCCCGACATCATTTCAAAGCCGTTTGGTTATCCCGCGATATCGCCCGATCGCGCCAAATACACGCGGGTCAAAAGAGTTGGGTTGGTACAGCTCTTGCCTGCGACGGCACTCCTCGACAGCAACCTTTCGCGGTTCTGTTCCCCAACCGGTGACTTGATTGCGAGTTGCGGATTGGTCGTGAACGCGATAGCGCGTGACGACCTCGGAAGAAATCGCAAATCGCACACCGGAATAATAAGCGCGCGACATGAACTCGGAATCGAGTCCGGCCTTGTACCGACGACCGCCGAAATCGCCGTAACCTCCGAGCCTTCGGAACATTGACACGTCAAAACACGAAGTTGGATTCATCACAAAGTAGGTTGCCGATTGACCATACGGATAAAACGATCGTCGGTAACGACTGACATTCGGATCATGCTGCATCAACGCCTCGTCGCCGAATCGCTCGACCGCTGCCCCGAAAAAATCGGCGTTGCATAGACGCAAGAGATTGCCGCTGGAGTGGAGCCGATTCGGCAAGCTGATATCATCACTGTCTTGGATCGCAACCAGATCAGTTTCAAAATAATCCGACACATTGTTGAACGAAGCGTACTGGCCGATATTCAAGCTGTTTCGGTAAAGACGTACTCTCGGATGCGTCTTCCAGCGCCGCAATAGTGCCGACGTATCCTCTGGGCTTTGATCGTCAACGATGTGCACGATCGCCTCGGCACCATCCTGTTCGATAACACTTTCAATCGCCGCGTCGGCGTAATCGAGTTGCTTGTAGAGGGGCAGCACAACATCGCAAGCCACTCGCTGGCTTGAATAGCCCATGCCGTGATGCCTCAGAGATTGAAATCGATTGTCGTAAACCGGCTGCTCGCCCACACGCGGTGGTTCCCAGGATTGACTACTCCTGGCCGAAGCGAAGGGCAGGAGCTCAATCTTTGCGGCTGAATGCACAGCGCGGTGCAACAGCTCTACGTCCTGGTCACCCTCGCGATCTGCAAATCCGCCTAGATCGATGAAAGTGCTGCGACGAAAAACGAGTGTCGACCAGGGAACCGACCACTGGTACGTCTCGTCGGGCGCACACGCGGGGACGATTCTCGAGGGGGTATCGAGCGGCGATGCCACAACATCGCCAGCGGTCCGCTCCAGTTCGCCGATCGCGTTGGCAATCCGGGTAGGATAGGACACCGACGCTGCGTCCTGAAAAGCAATGAATTCAGAAGACGCCAGGGGCGCTAGTTCGTGAAATGCTCCAAAAACGCTGTTCGGCTTGTCGAATCGGTGAATTCGAATGTTCCAGCATTGGCCGTAATCAGCTGCCAACGAATCGCCATCGTCATCGAAGATCGCCAAGTGCAAAAGAACGGTTGCGTTTTTCTGCTCGAGGACACTTTTGATTGACCGATGAGTTTGTTCGCTCGCGTCTTCGCAGCACAGAAACACGTCACAGGCGGCAATTCGATCGCGTGTGATGGTACGCTCGTTGACAACGGCCGCCTCGACAATCGACATCAGCTCTCGTGCTCGATCAGCCGACGCATCGTTCAAAACCTGCCGATCCAGGCTTTTTTCGCACGCGAGACTCAGCAACGAAGGGAAGACCTCGTTGACAAAGCTGCTGGCAGTCGGCGTTGAACCACAACAGGCTTCGCACGCATCGCGGGTGACGTTTGCAACTTCCGCATCATCGCATTGCAACAATTGCTGTATCAAGCCACACGTTGCCACAGTTTCGTTTCCGAGTTGCCGCTCATTGAAACGGAATGGACATGGCAATTTGTTCATGTTGAAACTTCGAGAAACCACTGAAGTGTCGCGCGAAAAACTTGACCACCGGTATCGTGCCGCCGTATCTTAGCCTCTTCTGATGTAAACGGCCGTTACATCAATCCTGTTTCTTATCCTTCAATCAAGGAATTCAACATGCAGAAAGTCCTGCAACACTCGGCACGTGCCCCCAAAGCTCAAGTCGAAAGCAGTGGTCCGGAAGGCTACGGCCATTCGATTTGGGAATTTGACGGTGAACATTGGCAATTGAAAAAGACGGTCGCGTTGGAAGGCGGCATCCCGAGTGCTCCTCCCTCCCTCCCTGGCAAATTCAAAGGCCAGCTTCGGTCCACAGCATGCGTGGCTGCTTAGGTTCATTTGTTTGAGACGTTTTCGGGGGCCAGGATTCATGACCTGGCCCTTTTTTCGTTGGTGAATTACAACCCGCTCTCGTTGACGAAGAATTGCTCGGCGAATTCGCTGTTTCAATCCATGGACCCCAATGAGCAACACGTGTCGCACCGTTGAAAACTGCCGCTTTCGTGACGATCCATTCGAAACCGACTGTGGCGAGAACGCGACGTGCCGGCTGTTGATTGAAGTTTCCGGAATAAAGGACGCTGCACACGCACAAGTCTCACGGGACGCCTGTCAGGCTTGTTGCGAATCGTTTGATCCCACAACGGTCGACTTGAACCCGATTGTTGCCTCCTGTCTTTATTCGCTTTGCGAAAAAGTTGCCGATGCAGGCGGCGTTGATGGCCTTGACGAACATCGCGCCCTGGAACTTGTTCAGTGGGCGGAAAAGTCACTGCCCGCGGTTGCTCCCGATGAAGACGACGGCGCGGACATTGTGCGTCGTACGGCGATCGACGTGTCGCACGTCAACATTGACGAAATCTCCCGGCACCTACCGACGCCTGCGCGCCGCGGAGGCAACCACGTTCGAGACTGGGCAGTCGGTATTACGACGGCCCCCAGGCGAATTCCCACGCTTGGTTCCTGCGCCGAATCGATCCTCCACGCGGGCTGGCCCGAACCCAAGTTATTCGTGGATGGAAAAACGGAGATCCCCGAGTCAATCGCCACCCTCGAAACTTCGCGCCGTGATTCGTCCATTGGCGCGTTCCCAAGCTACGTGGTGTCATTGCTGGAACTTTACATGCAACACCCCCGGGCCGATGCCTTCATGATGGTCCAGGACGATGCACTGATGCTTGGCACGCCCGCCACCCGGGATTATCTGGAAAAGATCCTCTGGCCGTGTGACGGCCCCTGCATCGCGTCACTCTACTGCAGCACCCGATATAGTCAGATCGAGCACGGCTGGCACCAGTTAGACGAGCCATGGGTTTGGGGGGCGGTCGCCTTTGTGTTCTCGCGCGAGGCGGTCAAAGCACTGTTGACCTCGCCGTTGTTAGCGACACACCGCGAACAACCTGAGGACAAGGGTCTGTACCGTATCGACGTGCTGATTGGACAGTTTGCCGAGGAAGAAGGGATTCCGATCTATTACCCAACACCGAGTCTGGTCCAGCACATCGGGACGATCAGCACGATTTGGAACACGGCCCGCGCGGTAAATTCCCGTCACGCTCGCTATTTCATTGGCGATCTTGTTCGGCGAGCTTGACGAGAATGCATTCGAGGCTGTGTGACAGCTGGATGCCCACGAGTGAAATCGATTCCCCGTCGTTTTCCTCGGGACTGCTGTAAAGCTCGCTCGACACCACGACAAACTCGTACGTGTTTTTCCCCAGCGTTACCAGCGTTCGCCCATCCGACTCGCTGGCGACCGCAGATCGGAATTGTCCATCTCCTGGCTGGAGGTTGACATTCCAATTCTCGCGGACGCCCCGCAATATCTGGTCCTTGTCATCGTCGGACGGATCGGACCAGTAGAACAGCGAATGCTCGATGGGAAGGTTATCGAACAATACCTCCGCTTTGTCAGGGGACTGTGGCGGCGTGTCATCGTGCAGGTGGGCGGTGGCAAGAATGAGTTCCTCGCCGGAAGAAATATGGATTTCCCATTCCATCCGTTTGGCGTGAACATTGTGATCATGAAGAATCGTGATCGGATCCCCCGCTTGCATAGGCAAAGTGCGGCCTCCCGGCAAACGATACGCAAGCCTTCCCGCTCTACTCTGATCCGTCACTTCATCCGCCTTGATGCCGCCTTTGAGGTCATCGTCGCCCGCTTGGCCTTTGGGCGGTTTGATCGTCTTATAAAATGCCTCCGTGTTGAAAAGAATGATGCCCGTCTCGTCGTCCACGCTGGTAACGCGACCGATTGCCTTCCAGTCGCCGGTCAGGATCACCCCGTCAAGATCGCAGACCACCCCAAACGGCACGTCCGCAGGAATCTTTGCGACACCCCGCATGACGTGCGGCGCAAATCGCACCGGAGCCTCCCGAACGATGATCCGGGGCGGCTCGGCGTTCACGCTTAGAATTGGACCGAGCGACACCGACAACGCCAAAAAGCAAGACATCGCACACACGATGTGATGCAAGTGGTGGGAGTGTGTGCCTGACGTTTCGCCCTTTACAGTTTTCATTGCATCTCGAACGTCAAGTTCGTCCAATCCGGATAATCAAGGATCGTCTGCGGCGACGGATTTTTACCTGAATGGAGGACCTTTTCCACAGAATCGGTGTCAATGCTGTTGTCCTCGTCCCAGTCATGGGGGAAATGGTTTGCCACACCCAACACTTCCCAAAGTCCGGTTTCATCCAGGTCCGCACGCATCCCTTCGGAGTAACTGAAGACGTAATCCCCGGACCGATCGCCTTCGATTCCGCCGAGTTTCCCGTCCATGTCGCACCCGGAAACCGTGAAGTCATAATTCATCTGGCTGTTGAAGTTCGGCTTGTTGTTTTTGCCTCCCTTGTTCCCGCCGTGTCGCAACCCAAAGGTATGCCCCAACTCGTGGAAAAAAATCGCCAATTGATAGTTGGGGTCCACGGCGCGCATTCGACACACACCGAGTGTCAGAAAGAAAGCTGATCCTCTGTGTCCACCACCAGTGGATCGCGTGTTCCATTGCTGGTCACCAAAAATGCAGTAGCGGAATACGCGGCGGCGATTGGAATCAAGGAACTCGTCGTTCATTCGAAGCTCTTTCATATCGTAGTACTGCTCCGGCGGTATGTAGGTGCGGGAACCAAACCCGATATACCGTCGCCATGGAATCGTCCCTCCCTTACCGGGCCCCGACTGCTCGAATTGCGGCTGACCATAGTCCACATGGAGCGAGATCCCGACGCTTCCGTCGGAATTGATGATGGGCGCTTGTTCAAAGATGCGCTGCGCGTCGGCGAAGATGCGTTTATGCGGGTAGTCGTTTTCCGCGAAGTCGGACCACACCCGAAACGGTACGATCATTCGATCAACTTCGACGTAAACGTCCTTCCGGTGCGGGTTGGCACCGAGTTCGCGCAGGTTCAAACCATCCACTTCGCCGGTTTCCCATGAATCGAGCAACCCGTCTCCGTCGCTGTCGAGTGTTTCAGTGTCGGGAACCGTGTACGTAAGCACGTTGGAGGATTGGCCGTCGGGGTTGACGACCAAAATTTCTATTTCACGGCCGACCTCCATTGCGAAAAAATCGCCGGCAATGGAATCGTAATGCAAGATGGGATAGGCAAAGTAAGTCGGATCGAAACTGTAACCGGCTTGTGCTTCATCAGTCCCCAGGCCAAGCCAGCCGGAGTTGTCGAGCCTTGTCTCGAGCACTGTCTCGAAGCATTCTTGATGATCGGCGAGAATGACCGCGCCCTCGTCGATATTTGCACCGCTCAAGTGAAGCCGAAACCTGGCCTCGCCGTCTTCCGCAGAAAATCTCGAAAGGCTGATATAGTCGATGCGGGGCCGCGTGCGCAGCTTGAGCGACATGCATTGAACGTCCGCCTCTGCGCCGCGCAAGCTGCTTTCTTGGCCGCCAAAATTGGGTTCGGCATACAGCAGACCTAATACCTCCGGACCGACCTTGATCGATTTTGGATGCAATCCCTCGAACGTTGGAATATCGAAACCGGCGTGCGTCCGACAGGGGGCGGGAACTTGACGCATCCGGCCTGCGAAACCGGGCTCAGAAAACACCCAGGCGCCCGACGGTGGTACGAAACGGTGATCGACATCACGTGACCGAACCGGCCAACCATTGGACAGACACGCCAGCATGAAGGGCTGAATAAAATCGGATTCGGCTGCGGCGTCCGATTTTCCAGCCAGCTTTGCGATCAACTCCGAATGATCGCCGGAACTGTCAAGCACTTTTTCTCGATACTGGTCGTACAGCGGCTTCAACTCTTCCTGAGTGGTTCCCCGATTCAGAATCGTGCGATAATCCGGCAGCGAGGGGACCGAGTCTCGGCAACCACTCAAGCAACCTGCGACAACGATGATCGCGGCGTGTACAACAGATAAAAGAAAACGCATCCAATGTTCTCCGACGAACGGTTCGGGGATTGGCGAGCATTAGCGTAGTCGATCGAAACGCATGACGGTTGGTATCGAATCTTTTTCTTTGAACCGGTCCCGGGACAAGCTTTAACAATTCGGAAACGCAGACGTCGAAAATGTGGCACGCTGCGACTTGAAACGGAACGATTCGCCTGCCATGAACCTGTTTGCTGTTGGCTGGAACCTTGCCGCCACGACTCGAACCCGTCTGTTTGCCGAAATCGGAAACATGACGGAGATCTATCCACCTCTGGACGCGGGAACACGATGGCAGTTCACCGGCAAGAAGAGCTACATCGTATCGCTGAGCAATGCTGAACACGCGGTCGCGCCACGGAATTATCGATGGCACGACGATAAGAATGCAGCACTGTATGACGGTGCCCCGGTGGACTGTGCGGATCAGTTCGAGGCCCAGGACGCGAAACAATTGAACGAAAACTGGGATCGGCTCCCCACTGATTTGGAGGGGCCTTTCTCGATGGCGCGCGTTCATCAAAATCAAAATGGGAGCGAATCGCTCGAAGTACTCACCGATCCATTCGGATTGGTGCCCACCTATCATTGTCGTTGCGGTATTGGCTGGATCATCAGCAACAGCGTCGAATTACTACGCAGGGTGACGGGCGGTCGCGAACTCGATCCACTGGGTATGAGCATGTTCGTGACCCTGGGCTGGGCCGGTTCGGACCGGACACTGAATCGCGACATCCGGTTGGTGCCAGCGGGTCAGCGCTGGCAGTGGCGCGATGAAACAGAGGAACCTCGCCGCAACAGTCATTTCTCGCGAGCCGACCTCGCGCCGCAAAACTTGCGGCCGATGTGCGAGTCGGACGTGGCGGATCTGGCCGACGAGATGACTCATGCCTGTCGCCGGATGGCCGAGACCTACGGGCCGGTACGTTCGGCGCTCACGGCCGGTCGTGACTCACGACTTGTCGCGGCACTGCTGCTCCGTGCCGGCATCGCTGCGGAGTATTACACCAGCGGAGAACTGGGAAGCAAAGAAATTGACGTCGCAACCAATGTCGCTGAGAAACTTGGACTGCGGCACAGCCTTGACATCCGATCCGCAGAGAAGCTGATCGAAAACTGGGACGTTGCAAGCTGGCGACTCGTGCACCAGCACGACGGGATGGTGAGCCTTTGGCAGATATCCAACATCATTGACCAGCCGGCAAAGGTCGAACGGATCGGACTGGGTCTGACCGGCCACGGCGGGGGGATCGCCAAAGGCAATTACACTTCGCCGCGGATGTTGCTTGGAAACCACTCGGCGAAGGAGGTGATCGGCGAACTCAAAAACCGTTTCATGAAGCGCAATCGTGTGCTGGTGCGCCCTGACGCCAGGCAGATTACCGAGGATTATTTTGACAGGTTTGCCGAGGAATCACTTGCGGAGGGCTTTTTACCCGGGAGTCTTCCCGATCTGTTCTTGACGTTCGAGCGATGCACCCGATGGCAGACGATGCAGGCTAGAAAAAATCGATGCGTCGGCGATCCGTTTTCGCCATGCTTCATGCGCAGCTTTGCGCGCGCCGGGTTTTCGTTCACTCCCGAGGCGCGTCTGGGGCTTCCGGTGCACCGCCGGCTGTTCGAGCACATTCGGCCCGAACTGATGGAGATTCCTTTCGGCCAGCCGCGATGGCCATCGGAAAAGTTGACGATCGATGTGGAGCCAACGGAATCGCGTCGATCCAGGGATTCCAAGACTCGGCAATCCATTCCGGCGTACCATCGTGATCTTCGATGGCCCTTACTAGAGAGCAAGGCCGGGTTGATGCGTGAAGTTTGCCTTGATGGCGCCAACGAAGCGACTTGGGAATTTGTCGACCGTACAAGGCTGGACGAGTTGTTGAAGAACCCTGAGAAGCTGGAGGAAAGCGGGACATCACTGGCGTCGCTCTACAACGTTGTGACAGCGTGTTACTACCGGTCTTGCAGCTGAATGAGAGGTCAACAATCCGCACTCAGATGGACCAGTCGCATAAAAATCAGTTTCAGGAATTTGAACCAAGCGACGCGGGGGTTGATTCTAGATCCTCCGTCTGGAAGGTGGACAGCAGATCGGGAGTCAGATCTGCGGCAAGAACGACGCGATTGGCCAGGTTTCGGATAGCGCTTTCGAACAGATTGCGAACCATTCGCCCATTGCCGAAGTGTTCGTCCTTGCGATCGATTCGTGACTGCATCTCGGCAGCGAGACGGTCGTGAAATTCGCCTGCGAGTTGATAGTGGTTCTGATGAGCCAGTCTTTCGAAAATGGCACATAGGTCTTGGACGCCGTAGTCGGGGAAATGACAATGCCGCGAAAAGCGGGACGACAGCCCGGGGTTGCTCTTTAGCATCGTTTCCATTGGCTGTGGGTATCCCGCCAGAATCACCACCAAGCGGTCTCGATCATCTTCCATTCGTTTGAGCAGCGTTTGAACGGCTTCCTGGCCGTAGGCGTCGGCTTGGGATGTTGGCGCGAGGCTGTAGGCTTCGTCGATGAACAGCACACCATCGAGTGCTTCATCAATTTTCGCACTGGTTTTCTGCGCGGTTTGGCCCAGATACTCGGCAACCAGACCGCTGCGGTCGGTTTCGACAAGGTGACCGCGCTGGAGCACGCCCATTCCGCCAAACAATTTGCCCACGATACGAGCGACAGTCGTCTTGCCTGTCCCGGGGTTTCCGGTAAACACCATGTGCAGGCTGACGTGGCTGACCGGCATCGAATGCTCGGCCCGATGTTGTTGCAGCTTGCAAACATTCATCAGCGTGCGAACTTCGTGCCGGACCTCGGCGATTCCGATCAGTGAATCGAGTTCCGCCATTCCACGTTCGAGTTCCTCCTCGCGCCGCTGGATCGTCAGCGGGCAAGGCTCGGCTCGATCCGCGTTGGCCGCTTTCGGCTCAGCGTCTTTCTCGATCAATTGGATCAACACATCCGCGAGTCGATGCTCGTTCCCTGCATCGGCGTCATCGGCCTGGTCCGACACCGGGGTATCCGTATCGCCTGGATCCTCGCGGGACGGGGGCAGATGCTGGTCAAGTTGCCAGCGGATTAGCTTGAGCTGCGTGATGGTTTCTTCGCTGATGTGTCCGTCGACCCTGGCAGCGATGTTCGCGATTCGACCGATCCCCGACTTGAACTCCTCGAAGTGGTCTCGCGTCTGGTCGAACCAGTGGAGCGGCTCTGTGACATATGCCCACGAATTCTGTTTGGCGATTTGGGCCAGTTGCGCGAACGTTTCCTTCAGTTTGGATTTCCGGACTCGTTGTTTCAGTAGATGTTCGACCAGCGTCAGAGCAAGTCGAGCCTCCGCCGGTGTGAGAACGAGATCGCTTTCAGCCGTTTCCACGAAGACTTTGACGACCAATGCAGCATAGCGGTGCTGGAGATCGTCAAAAAACTCATCATGGCCGAGTTTCAACCGTTTCGGCTCGGCCAAAAAGCATTCAATGATGCCATCGACGTAAAGTCGGCGACAGTCGTCGATCGCCTCGGCGAATTGTTCGTTCAGGAAGTCTGTGACCATTGCGATTCGATTCCGAGGGTGTCATCGCAATCAGCATATCGCCGTTCCATCCGATGGCGGAAGGTCAACCGAGGCAACCGGTGCTGCCAGAGCTTGGTGCCTTGCAGTGGGGACATGCAGTGCCGACCCCAGGACTGCTTTCCGGTGTGCCCGCCTTGTTCGCGGTGAGCGGCGCCGTTGGTCTTCGGCATTTTGGGCAGTCGGGAAAAAGATCGGTCCGCTTGGTCAGATCCGACGGATTTGTTTGCGAAGACGCTCGTGGAGCCGCGCGGACACCTTCGCTCATGAAAAACCGCGATTGCCATCCAGCGATCTGCTTCTCCAGCGGTTCGTTCGCCTGGTGGATCAGGCAAATCGTGGTGTTGGTTCATACGGCGGGGTCGTCATTGTCGCCAGTGCCAATACAACGCCCACCGTTGCTGGACCGATCTTGATGGTCGGGAAGCGCACGAAAAAACCCGCTTCGGCTGGCGACAGTCCGAAGCGGGTCATTCGTTGATCGTTTGATGATGAATTCGATCTCCAAACACTTGGTTTGTTGATCTCTTTTCTGTTGAGTCGGTGCGAGAGTCGTGTCCACGGATTCAGTCGGCCCAGTCACCTGGATCTCCGAAGAGAATTGCCGACCATATTCTAAGAATCCTTAGAAAGGAGGTGATCCAGCCGCAGGTTCCCCTACGGCTACCTTGTTACGACTTAGTCCCAATTGTCGAGCTGACCTTCGGCGCCTGTCTCCTTGCGGTTAACTCAGCGACTTCGGGCCCTCCCAACTTTCGTGGCTTGACGGGCGGTGTGTACAAGGCTCAGGAACACATTCACCGCAGTATGCTGACCTGCGATTACTAGCGATTCCGGCTTCATGCAGGCGAGT
>JAHELS010000346.1 GCA_024644085.1 Rhodopirellula sp. | reverse complement strand
CGCGCGGTCGATGCGCTCGCGATTGTTGCTCGGTCTGCCTCCGGTCAACTACAATCTGCGGGTAGGCGAGTTGGGTTGGCCGGCTCGGTACCTGCCGCAATGCGCCACGTAACCATGAAATGCACGTGCGGACTGGAAATAGTTTGAAGACGAACGGGTGCGAATCCCGTCTGGGTAAGTGCTAGCCACACGCCCAGTATCGAGCATTGCAGTGTGGGAGGTAACTCACTCGCTGAAGCGTATGCAGAGAGGTAGTGAGGGTGAATGGACTGGGATGGTCTACCCAGCCGTGAATGGTATTGAGCTCCGAAAGAATGGTTTTTGTTGGATCCTGCCCAAGGTCTGTGCATGCTGGAAGGCAACATCTCTCAGCGCATCAACGGCGAGTGCTCAGAGAAGACCCGGAGTCGAAGGCCCACTCGCGCTATACATCACGTCTTCAAGGTAACCAGTGAGACCCTGTTGTGAGAGTTCTTGGTCGAATTGTGAGAATCCAAACATGAACGATCGAGTATGCCCGAGAAGCTGAAGAGGCAACGGAGGCAAAGGACTCTCAGGGAGTCGGATCGCTGCATAGTACCGTCGAAACCTGAAGTCCAATCGGGTGAAGTGAAGCCGGGTAACTCCGGTGCAGGGAAGGCGGCGAGGCCATCACGCGATCCCGATTCAGAACCGCCTGCACACCGCGGCAGACACTCGGTTTTGGACCGTCTGGATCGCATCACCACTCGAGCGGAATCGCATCCCAGCGAAGCGTTTAACAACGTCTTCACGCTGCTCACCGTAGAGCTGCTGTGGTATGCCTTCCGCCGACTGAAACGGAGGAAGGCGTCCGGGGTCGATCACGTCACGGTCGAGGAGTATGAGGAGAAGCTGCAGGAAAATCTGCTCGATCTCGAAACTCGATTGCATCGTGGAACTTACCGGCCCCAGCCCAGCTTGCGGAAAGAGATTCCCAAAGGGAATGGAAAGACGCGGCCGCTGGGCATCGCATGCGTGGAAGATAAGATCGTGCAACGTGCTGTTGTGATGATCTTGGAGCCGATCTACGAAGCCGACTTTCATGAAGCTTCGTACGGTTTTCGTCCTGGACGATCCTGCCACGGTGCACTTGCGACGCTCGGTCAAATCATTGCGACCAAGAAAGTGAACTGGATAAGTGACGCCGACATCAAAGGCTTCTTTGATAACGTGTCTCACTCGCACCTGGAACAGCTTCTGCGGAAACGCGTCAGCGATCCCAGGATGCTTGATCTGATTGTTCGCTTTCTGAAAAGTGGTGTGATGATCGACGGCCAACGAGAGGCCACCGATGACGGGGTTCCGCAAGGAGCCTGTTTGTCACCCTTACTCGCGAACGTGTACTTGCATTACGTCTTGGACCAGTGGTTCGAGCGAGATGTGAAACCATGCCTGCGAGGACAAGCGTATCTGGTTCGTTACGCAGATGACTTCATCTGCTGTTTTGAATACGAATCTGATGCCCGGGCATTCCAATCGGTGTTGTCGAAACGGTTGGCGAAGTTTTCGTTGGAAGTTGCAGAGGAGAAAACGAAGCTGCTACGCTTTGGCCGTTTCGCTAGACGGGATTCCACCCGTGCCGGCGAAGGCGGACCGGGCACCTTCGACTTCCTCGGCTTTACTCATTACTGCGGGCGCAGCCGCGCTGGCAAATTCAAATTGAAAAGGCGGACTGCAAAGAAGAAGTTTCGAGCGAAGTTGCGAGATCTGAAAGACTGGTTTCACAGCCAGCTCTCCACGCGACTGAGTGAAGTATGGAGCAAGCTTAATGCGAAGCTCCGTGGGCACTACCAGTACTATGGAGTGACCGATAATTGGGATGCGTTGATGGTGTTTCGTGAGGAAGTGCTTCGGCTGGCCAAACGTTGGCTCAATCGTCGCAGCCAGAAGACGCATGTCAACTGGGACGAATTCACGGCCTACTGTGATCGTTACCCACTCGCTTCACCGGAACGTCTGACCGATTTGATCGCGATGAGTCGAGGCAACCGACATGGCTGAGGTGACAAGTGATGGCTGGGAGCCGGATGCGTTAACGGCGCAAGTCCGGTTCTGGGAGGGTTTCGAGGCTCAATGGAATACGGAGAGAATATTGTGACACCACGCAATCGGAAACGAGTGGCAAACAGTGAACACAAACCCTATCCTAAACTCCAAAGGCCCGATTCTACTCACCCGGAGATCGCGGACTCGTCTTGGGTGATGGAATGTCCATGGCGCGATCCCGGTGATTTCGGACGTTCTGGCATTGGCGAAGTCTCGCGTCGAATTGGGGATGCCGCGACTGAGTCAACGCCGGTACGCTGTCGATGCCTGTTGCCGCTGCGGACCTCAAGGCGTACGGAGTTGCGCGGTTGGATTGAACAGTAGGTCGCAGAGCCAACGGAGACACCGGTCAATTCTCCTCTGTTCTCTCGGTTTTCTCCTGTTCATTTCTTCTTGTGGCGATCATCCATGCTCGGACGCACGCGACAATTGTTGCGCTGAAGATCGACCTCTGGTATCGTATTGGTGTGGATCCGATCTGATGGTCGGGTCATTACGCGCACCAAATCATCGCTGCCGAAGAAGAGCTGGGCGTGACGTTTCCCCGTGGGTATTTCGCGTTCCTGACCAACACAAAGGGTAAGACATGCGCACCCTGATCGCCGCGGCCACCCTGGCCACAACTCTCGCAGCTGCCACTAGTCAGGAACCACCCGGCCCGGCGGTACACATTGCCCAGGCCGTTGAGCAGATGCAGGCGGCCAGAGGGCAGCTGTTGGCGCGATGCGCTGTATTTTCCGAAAACAGAGAATTCGGCTACTCGCACTCTCACAACCCAGGCCACCCAGAAGATTCGCTCACGCCCCGCTACACCCCGGCCCGCGAAATCTACGTCTCGCACTATACCGAGGAAAAGAAGATCGGCTACTTCGCCCGCCACCAATACGACCCCGCTGGCGCCAGCGATGGTATCTGGACGGAGAACCTGGCCAATTTCAAAACGCGCGAGCAGCTGCACCGCATGACGCTCAACCGTAACCCTCCCGCCTACAGTCAGGTCAAACCCACCATGGGCGCATTCCGCGCACCTTTCGATAGTTGGATCGCCCTGAGATACGGCGGCAGCGGCTTCACACCAATCCAGTTACTCAAGAAGCGAGACACCCCACCGATCGACATGGGCGGCGGCCGCATCAAAAGTTTCTGGTCCGATGGCCGAAACAACGGCTACATGATCCACGACAGCAAGGTCGGCTATATGCCCACCGAGGTTCAATGGGTCAGCCAGTGGCAGCGCGGCGACGTAATCAAAGCTGTCACCCAGAACGTGCGCATCGAGTGGGCCAAGATCAAGGGTCTCTGGTTGGCCAAGTCAATCGACCGGATACACGCAGAAGATAAACCGATCGCGACGCGCGAGCCACTGCCGCCAGAAGATCAAACCGAATCGATCGAGTACTGCCAGGCGCTGATGGAGCAGAACAATCGCCGTGCGGTTTACACGTTCACCTACATCATCGGCGACGACTGCCCTGACGATATTTTCGAGTGGAACATAGTAGACATGCGCCGGCCTGTTTGGGCCGCTTTCGGCCTGGTTGTCGCGCCCGATGCGTTCGTCCCATTCCAACCACAACAAGACAGCCCATTTCACCGCTAGTTCAAAGATCACAAGGGGCAAGACATGCGCAGCCTGGTGCAATCAAAGGGGTCAGGCCGGCCTGACCATGCTTGGCCGCGCGACTTGAGCTGATGCCAGGGTCAATCCCCGCACCAAAACAGCCAGAACCAACGGATGCACGCCGAGTCCTCGAAAGTCTTTTGGGCAATGGTTGCCTTCCCGCTCGGACCGGGTGATCCGAAGACGTTCGTCGTGCTAACCCAGATTGAGTAGAGCGAGTATGCGGCGTCCAAATCTTGTTTCCGTATCTGTATCCATCATCATTCTTGGAATGCAAGGATTGATGTTTGGGCAAGACATCCCTCCTGATTCAAATGGCCGTGCCCAAGCGATACGGTTGCTCCAGACGGTTGCTGCCAACTGGCGAGGCCTGGAGAATTACGATGTGGCGGTCGTTCACGAACGCTGGCGAATCGAGGACGACCAAGAAACGGAAAGAATGATTTCACGGATGAGACTCATCGCAGATCATGTTCACCATCGGTATTTGTTCGTAGAAACCGGATCGCTGAATGATGGGCCCACATACGAACAGGCGTTCTTTTTGGATGTTGCAGCTGGGGAAGGATGGCGACAAGTCCCGGTAGGAGAACCAGCGGTGCCGACCTGGATAAGGATCTGGAAACCAGACGCGGACGAATCCAAGGTCAACGAGGGACTCAAAGCCTCAGGCTTTCCCGATGTGCGACTTGTCGGTACTAGTCCGTATCCATTCCGCTTTTCTACGAGTTCAATCGATCAATATTTCGCCAAAGGTTTCAATTTTGGCCCAGACACGAAAACAATACCGCTCGGTGACGATAGTATCGAAGTTGTTGAAAACATCTTGCTGGGGAAAGTAACTCGATTTCAAAGGCGATACACTTTCGATGGAGCGCAGCCTGCGCCAACACATCTCGTTTTTAGTAACCGTTTGCGGACCGACACAAGACCGTTGGACAAGAACGATGTGGCAATCACGAACGATGAGGCGATCAAGTGGAAAGAGATTAAGGGCGTATTTCTGCCGATCGAGGTTCGTGGCCGATCTCGCTCACGCCCTGGTGCTGAACCAAGAAAATACATAGCGACCTTTGAATGGTTGGCCGTCAACGATGCCGACAAATTGCCACAGTTCGATGTTAGCCTGTTGTCAGACGACCAAACACTCTCGAGCTTCGTGCCAGAGAATTGACTATCGACGAACCATGGGTTGAACCGGAGGTCGCCATGGCGCGTTTACACATGGATGCCACATTGGGCGACCCCGGTTAACCCGATCGTTCGTCAGATTAAGAATTGCGCAGACGATTGATGCGCGGTCGACGTTTCAGTTGGTCGG
>JAHELS010000345.1 GCA_024644085.1 Rhodopirellula sp. | reverse complement strand
CGATTGGCAAATGTTGCTAAGCTATCGGCTGCACTTTTAAAAAACTGTGCCGAGTGGCGACTGAACGAATTGCGAGCGAGTCCCCGGAGAGCTTGAACCCTCTCGCTATCGCCAAACCAACGGCAATCGCTCGTCGTCTTTGCCCATCTTCCCGGCGGGCCGAACCCCGCTTCCGCTTCGCTTGACGAGCGTGTCCCCGAGATCCTCGCGCGCTCGATCGGCCGCGGCAGTCAATTCTTCAACGACTTCGGGATGCTTTGCGATAACATTGTTTGATTCCGAGACATCTTCATCGAGATCGAACAGACTCAAGCCAATCTTTGCCTGCTGGTACGGGACGGGAAGCCCGCCGGTACCCCCAGGGTGCCCGTTGAGCGTGCGGTAGCGATGAGGAAAAACGAGCTTGAAGCGTTCGTTGCGTACTGCCTGCAGCTGGCCGCCGCCGTAGTAGCAGTAGAACGCCTCGTGAGGCGACTCCGCACCCTCCTCGCCGAACATCAGCGGCCGGATATCTTTTCCATCGACCTTCTGCGACGGCAACTCCGCACCGATCAAGCGGGCGACTGTTGGAAGGATGTCGATTGTGCTGCAAAGCTTGTCACATTCGCTACCCGCAGGGATCCTTCCCTTCCACCACATGATGGTCGGTTCTCGATACCCACCTTCGAACATCGTTCCCTTTCCTTCGCGTAGCGGCGTCGCTCGGCCGGCGTGAGTTCCGTAGGAAAGCCAGGGTCCATTGTCGCTCGTGAATACAACCAAAGTGTTGTCTTCGACGCCTGTGTCTTCGATGGCCTTCATGACTTGACCGACCGACCAATCAATCTCCATCACGACATCGGCAAAAATACCCTTGCCGCTTTTTCCACGGAAGGCTTCGCCAGCGTACAGCGGCACGTGGACCATCGGGTGCGGCAGGTACAGAAAAAACGGCTTCTCAGCATTACTCTTGATGAACTCGACCCCACGTTCGGTGAACTCGCGTGTCATTCGTTCCTGGTCTTCTGGTTGCATGTCCGCGTTGGCGATCGAAACCCCGTCATCGACAGTCGCGTGAATCATCGGCAGCGCCGACCAAGGGATTTCAGCATCCGGGTCGCGCTCACGCTTGGCGACCGACGCCGGGTGGAGCGGCCACATGTCGTTGCTGTAGGGAATCCCATAGTATTCGTCGAACCCGTGCCTGGTCGGCAGAAACTTTGGATGGTGCCCAAGGTGCCATTTGCCGTAAATCGCCGTGGCGTATCCGCGCGACTTGCACAATTCGGCCAAGGTCAATTCGTTCGCATTGATCCCGATGTCATGTTTCGGTCCAAGCGCGCCGCGAATCCCTACTCGCGTGTGGTAACACCCCGTTAACAGCGCCGCGCGTGACGCAGAGCAAACGGCGGAGGAAACGACAAAGTCGGTAAAGATCCGGCCTTCGCTCGCCATGCGATTCAAGTTGGGTGTTTCGTACTCGCTCGCTCCAAAAGGATTGATATCTGCATACCCCATGTCATCCATGAAGATCACCACCACATTCGGCGGGCGATCCTCGGCGATTGAGTCGCGGGAAATTGCGGCAGCGACGAAAGCTGTGGTCAGGCAAATCAAAAACAGACGCGGCATTTCTTGGAGCACCAAAAACGAGGATCGATACAGTGAACGAAATTGTAATCGATGTAACACGTCCGGTGAGAAATACATGTGCGTCCAAAGATCGCAACCAAGTTCTCTTGGCACAAGCAACTTGGGCGAGTTGTAGGCCGGAGTCAGGGTGCGCACTCGTGCAACGTTGGTGGCGCTGTTCGGTTAGCCGCGGTTCTTCAAGAACTCGAGCAGGTCGGCCATCTGTTGGGGAGTAACATCCTTTTCGATCCCTTCGGGCATCAGTGATGTGTCGCTGATCCTGATTTGCTCGATTTCCGCGCGTCCGATCGTCTTCTCCTTGCCCTCAGCCATCTTCAGAACGACTGCTTCGGAGGTCTCGGCAACGATCAATCCGGTAAAGACCGATCCGTCAATCGTCAAAACGCCGTACGCGGAGAAACGGGGCTCGACCTTCGAGTTTGGATCGAGGATGTCATACAGCAGCGCCGCCTTGGATCGATTCCGCACATCGGTCAGATCGGGTCCGGCGTCATGGCCTTTTCCATCGATCTTGTGACATGCGGCGCAAATCCGGTTGAACACTTTCTCACCCTCGGCCGCCGATGCTTTCATCGACAACGCCGGCTCGTATTCCTTGGCAACTTGTTGGCGATTCGACGAAACTGCACCGCCAAATAACTGGGTCGCGTATTTTCGCAGCGTGGCATCGGAGTGTTTCAGCAAACGAACACGCTGGTCGATGCTGAGGGCCGACGCATTCATTGTCCCCGCTGCCATTGCCTCGAGAGCCAAACGCGTTGAATCAGTACGCCGGAGCAGAAGACTCAGTGCCGTGCCGCGTACCGCCGGCCCCAGCTGCGGCCATCGGTCGAGCACGATTTGCGCTGCCTCGACGGAACCGATCTTCGATAGCGCGTTGATGCTGGCCGTTTGAAGCTCCACCGGATGGTCGTTGGAGAGCAAATCCTTCAGCGTCGGGCCCGCAGTAGAAAATGATTGGTACGCCAGCAGTTCGACTGCGGCGGCTCGATCAGTCACATCATTGTGGACATCGTGTGCGATGTCATGGTTCCTCTCGAAAACTTTTTTCAGGTGGATGATCGATCCGGCCAACGGTGCGGGCGGATTGGATTGCAGCTTCGCCAGCGTCAGTCGTCCCAGTGCGCCGCGGTATCGCGGCAAACCTTCACCGAGACCGGCAATCGCAGCGGATCGCCACCACATCCACTCGTTTTGCGTCGTCCCGAGAAGATCAAGCAATTCGGAGAGTTCATCCATGTTGCCACGTGCGCCGATCACCGAAGCGAGCCGCTTGACGAGAGAAACAGCATCAGCGTCCGCGCTCGACACGAACGAATCTTCGCGAATCAGATTGGCGAGAATCCTCCCCGAGCGATCTTTCGTCGATGTCAGCAATCCATCAGCGAACGCCCGGTCGCGTCCGTCGCGCAATGCCAATCCGGCAAGGATCCCCGTCGCTTCGTCCGTGTCGCTGGCGGAAAGAGCCAATGCGACCTGCAATCGGACGCGGGCATCGGCGTCGGTCGCAAGTTTTTCAAGCCCGTCGAAAACGGGCTGTTGATCGAGGTGGACCCGCGCAAGTTGAGCGGCATTGGCTCGAACGATTTCATGCGAGTCACGCATGCCGCGGATTACGTCGGTCGGTTCGAGCGTCGCCAGTCCATCAAGTGTCCACAACGCATGCAGCCGCGCCGTTGGACTTGCCTGCTCATCCCAGAGAACAGCGCGCACTTTTTGGGCGGCGACCGTCGCATGCTGCTCGACGAGCAGTTGTTGGCCGAGAAATTGACGCCACCCGTTCACGTCGCGCAACATCGCCACGTAATCCTCAATCGAGTCTGGCGGATCGAAGCGGCGCGGATCGTAGTTCTCCGGGACAATTCGATAGATCCGACCGCGATCCTCGCCCGCCCGCCAATCGAGCTTGTCCGCTATTTCGGGTGGCAAGAACTTGGGATGCTCGACCCACAATCGATACATGTCGGCGAGATAGAGTGCACCGTCGGGACCGGTTGCCAAACTTGCCGGGCGAAACCATGTGTCAGTCGAGGCGATGAAGTCGCTTTTGGGCTGAGCACGTCGCGCTGTCAAACGCACACCGCTCGGTTCAATGATGCTGCGTGTCACCAAATGGCCAATCGGCTCGCATACAAACACACTTGCGGCCAGATCCGCAGGTCCGAGATCGCCGATGTAAGCGGTTGTGCCGCACGCCGAGGTGTGCGTGCCAGCGTGAGACAGATAATTGCTCTTCATCGCCACGAGCGGGTAGACGCGTGTATCGCCGCCCGCCTTGCCGACGTCATAGTGGGCCCGCGAGACGACGTGAAACGGATTTCGCGCCATTACTTCCGGTGCCAGGAAGGTCGTCATGATTGGATTACGGTTGGTGCAGTAAAACCGGCGGCCCCAGCGGTCGACGGTGTTACCGAACTGTCCCATTCCCGAATCCGCCTCGAACTCCATCGTGTCCGGATGAAAGCGAAAGTCCTTTCTGGGAAGCTCGACCGTCTGGCCCGGATCCCGGCTCGAGGAGATCTTGCCGGGGCCATAGTTGAGATAGATCCAGTTATCGATTCCCCATCGGGGATTTCCTATTTGCATTTGCGGGTGGGCCGGCGTGAAGCCATCGAATATCGTTTCTCGAACGTCGGCGACGTCATCGCCATCGGTGTCCTGCAGAAAAAGAATCTTCGTTTTGGCCCCGACCAACAATCCGTCGCGGTACGCCATCATGCTGTGAGCGAAATCGAGTTCGTCCGCAAAAACCGTGCGGCGATCCGCAGCGCCATCATTGTCGGTGTCCTCCAATAACACGATTCTCGACAACGGTTTCCCACCTTCTGGAGGACCGATGGGGTAATCACCGTATTCGGCAACAAACATCCGGCCGCGGTGATCGAAGGTCATCGCGACCGGGTCTTTGACGAACGGTTCGGCCGCGAACAGCTCGATCGAAAACCCGGGTTCAATTTTCAGAGACGCGAGAGAGTCGGTAGCGGATTTCGGCGGATCAGTTTCTTCGTCGACCCAATGCCGTCCCCCTCGCACGCCGTCAATGACGTCGAGCGCATTCTTATGCATGAGCTGCGGTTTGGGCTCGCCGTCGACCTTTCCGCGTTCGCGCTGACCAGCGCCCGTTCGTCCCTTGTCGCCCAAGTCGGCACGTGCGATTTCGGCAAACTGAGTCAACCGGGCGACGATATCCGGATGCTCGGCCGCAACATCATTCTCACAGGCAACGTCCTCAACAACGTTGAACAACATGTTCTGTGGCGGTGTATTGGTGCTGAAGTGTGGGTGCCGGCCCGTCGGTTCAACCGACAGAAAGAGCTTCCACGGTCCGCTGCGTACTGCTTGCAGTTGGTCTTGGTGATAATAGTAGAACGCTTCGTACGGCGACTTGGCATTTGGCTCGCCA
>JAHELS010000099.1 GCA_024644085.1 Rhodopirellula sp. | reverse complement strand
CGAACGCGCTAGCGTCGGGCAGCGCGTTGGGAACGGTTCAGAGCTCAGGCCCGCGGCGCCGTCGGATCACCATTGGCCTGCTGAACAAGAGCCGAACGCGCTAGCGTCGGGCGGCGCGTTGGGAACGGTTCAGAGCTCAGGCCCGCGGCGCCGTCGATCACCATTGGCCTGCCTTCGCTGAGGCGAGTCTGGCTCACTTAGCGGCGAGCGAACACAGTATTCTCCGCCGACCCGCGTGCGGCCATCTGCTGTCACACTTGACGCGGCGGGATAGCAAACTGAGATTGGCCGACGGCACTAGCCAGGGGCATGCCCCTTTGGGACCCGTGACTAGCACCACCGGCGTATCTCGTTGATAGCGAACCCTTAAGCCTCGCAATCCGCATGGTCGTGAAACATCATCCGGTAGACGAGCACCAAACCCGCGATCGCAGCGGTCAGGAAGAACAGCATCGCGATTCCGGGATACCCGAAAATCGTGAACGGAGTTTCCAGACGCATCATCAGCGATGCGCCAATGATCAGCGCGGCGAGTACCAAACCGGTCGTGATGCGGTTGGCGATCTTATGGAGGCTTCGCACCAAACTCGCCTGATCGATTGCGTCCACGTTCACGCGCAGCTCGTTCTCAGCGAGCAATTTGGTGAACTTGTTGAGCCGTTCGGGAACTGCCTGTGCGAGTTCGGCTGACTCCATCATCGACTTGTAGATCCGGCTGAGAGAAACATGATCCGACATGCGATCTCGGAGGATTTTTGACGTGTGTTCACGAATCGCCGCATTGGGGTCGAAATCGGGATCGAGGACAGCAACGATGCGATCGAGATTCAAAAGCGTTTTTCCGATCATTCGCATTTCATCGGGCAGCACGATCCCGCACTCGCCGGCAACCGATTGGATGCTGAGCACGATCGCGCCGGCATCGAGGTCTCGGACCGGTCGGTCATGGTGCTCGGTAACCAGTTGGGCGATGCGACGCGTGAACTCATCCTTGTCAGCTCGGTCGCCGCAGATGCTGATTGCCAGCGTATCGCGGGCTGTCTCTTCGCCATGCCCTTCGCTGATGCTCAACAAAACTTTGGCCAGGTTCTGCTGCATCTCCGTCGGAACATGAACCACCATGCCGAAATCCATCAGCGCGATGCGGCCGTCGGGCAACATGAACAGGTTCCCAGGGTGCGGATCGGCGTGAAAAACGCCGTCGACAAGCACCTGATCGAGGTAGGCGGAAAACAGTTCGCCAACGAGCTGGTCCCGGTCAATCTCGGCAAGTTCCTGTTCGCTCAGCTCGGTGATCTTTTTGCCTTTCATGAACTGCATCGTCAACACACGCGAGGTCGAAAGCGCCTCACAAATCTGCGGGATCACGATCCGTTCCCGATCACTCAGATTCTCGGTCAGCGATTGACAATTGCGCGCCTCGTTTTGGTAGTCCAGTTCACCGACGATTCGCGAACGCAAAGACTCGATGATCTGTGTGAATTGATACTTCTTGCCGAATTCGGTGTGCGCATCGAGCATCTCCGCGAGGTCGGTCAGCGCACTCAGATCCGATGCAACTTGTTTGCGAACGCCAGGCCGCTGGACCTTGACGGCAACGTCGGTACCGTCGGTCAATACAGCGCGATGAACTTGCCCAAGTGAGGCTGATGCCAGCGGTTCCGCCTCGAAGTACGAAAACACTTCGGAGAATTCGACACCCAGTTCGTCGACCACCGTGTTTTCAATGTGCTCGAACGGAACCGGTTCAACGTCGTCCTGCAGCCGGCTGAGGGCATCAAGGTAGGGCTGCGGAAGCAGGTCCGAACGGGTCGAAAGAACCTGACCGAGCTTGACGAATGTGGGTCCGAGTTTTTCGAGGTCACGGGCCAGGTCGTCCGGCCCGGCACTGTCCGGCATTTCCTTCTCCTGCTCATCGATCAGTGCGTCCTCGAGACCCGCCTCGGTCACGAGATCCGAGCCGCCGTATTTCACCAGCAACCAGGCGACATCCTTGTACTTTTTCAAACGGGTGGGGTTGAGTGACAACATCGGTGATTCCTTGGAGGGTTGGAAAGGTTCGGGTTTCGGATTCGGTCAACTCACGCGACGGAGTGGTTTTGTTGTTCGTTGGAGACGGTGTGTAACGGCTCTTTGAAAGTGAGTGTTCGATAGGGGAATGGAATCTCGATTCCAGCGTCGTCCAATGCCCGTTTGACCGCAGCGACAACTTCGTCGCGTGATTGTCGGATTTCGACGGGTGTGGAACCTGCCCACCACGTCACTTCGAAATTGATGCTCGAGGAGGCGAATTCCTGGGCAAAGATTTCAACCGGCTTTTGCCGGGCTACTGTTTTGCATCCGCTTACGGCCCGCTGAATCACGTCACGACACTGGTCGATGTCCTCGTCATATGCGACGCCACAAATCACGGTCGTCCGGCGGGTTTTCGAGTTCGTCAAAACGTGAACCGGCTGCTTGAACAACATTGCGTTGGGAACGACAACCAATTGCCCGTCGACTTGGCGAATCTTGGACATCCGGATCGTGATGTCTTCGACTTTTCCTTCGATTTCACCACATTCGATGTAGTCGCCGGGGTCGAATGGAAACCGCCAAAGGATCAACACGCCGGCGAAGAAGTTCTCGAAGATATCCTTGAACGCGAAGCCGATCGCAACACTGCTGAGACCGAGCACCGTTAGCAGTTTTGCCGGTGTCATTCCGGGAAAGATGACAATCGCGGCAATCATGATTCCGGCTAACCATACGAAGAACGTTGTCAGCTGGACCATCAAGTCGCGAAGGCTGTCGCGTAAACGGCTCCGTCTTGCCGTTCGACGCACAACGGTTGTTGCGAACGCCGCCGCGATCCAGGTCATGATAAGAACGAGGCACCCGGCCAGCACGAGCGGCAATCTCCGCAGAAAATCTCGCCACAATGTCGCAAGGCTCTCACCGACATGAGCGACCGACTCGCTGATGTCGACCCTATCATTCACTTCAATATTGTTGACGACCGCTACGACATCTTGTGTGTTCCGGGCAACGTTGGCAGCCCACTCACTGTATTCATCTTCCTTCGCGCGCCCTTCGAGAAAGACGATGCCTTCATCGACGGTAACGTTGGCGTTGGTGACCCATTTGGATGCGTTGAGAATGCGTTTGAGACGCCTCGCGATCTGGCCGTCACTGGCCACGGGGTCCACTTCGACCTTCCGTGCCGGATTCGCTGGGCCATCCGAAGCGTCGGAATCGGCCGTGATCGTCTCGACGTTTTCAACCGTTTCACTCGCCGTGTCGACCGGCGTCTGTTGCGCTAAACCGACGTTTGCAACGGCGATCAAGAAAAGCAAAACTGCCGCCAGGGAAATGTGAAGCCGCAAGCGGATGATCGGTTGGTGCATTGGGTGACACTGCGATGGAGGAGACGTCCTGCGGCGAAGTCGCCAAGCAGAGAGTGCTAGCGTCACGCAAGTGTCGTGCCAGACGCGGAAAGCCCGTATTTTGCCGGGCATTCTCGCGGACCCATCTCAGGCAGAAGAAGATTGGGGGCATACCGACCACATCGGTTCGTGATCGACCACAGCGGAATTATCAGCGATTTTAGGGTGAATTCAACACTTCGTCGTCAGCATTGCTCGTGCTACCTTCTCGAGTCACATTGCCTGACGGACCCGATTCCGCCGCCCGAGCAATTCGTCTCAACATGCCCGCGAACACAAACTGGTGCAACGGCCACACGCCGTACCAGTAAAGCAGTCCGAACAAACCGATCGGATCGAACTCGGCTGTTTGGCGAATCGTGCTTCCGCCGTCGTTTTGTTCACTGACCTCGAACTCCAACCACGCTCGCCCCGGCACCCTCATCTCCGCAGCCAGCCGCAATCGGCGATTCGGTTCGAATGCTTCGACGCGCCACCAGTCGATCGTGTCGCCGACGTTGATCTTGACCGAATGGCGCCGGCCACGGCGGATCCCGATCCCGCCGACCAACAAGTCCATGAAGCCGCGAAGTTTCCAAAGCCAGTTACCAAAGTAATATCCCGTCTTCCCGCCGATTCGTTGTATGGGAACGAATGCCTGTTCGGGCGGAACACTGACCTGTCGCGTCCTCGAATCAAGCAGCCGGTTGCGGAACACAACACCACCCCATCGCTGTTCGCGCCCCGACGATGAGAGCGCATCGGACCAACGAGATTCGACCAGTTCTCGGTTCTCCTTTTCGATGGCCCGCGCCACGGCCTCGCTAACGCCGCACGGCCGAATGGAAAAATCTCGCAGTGCAGCATCATCCCTCACCACGGTGGCGTTCTTCAAACTCGCAACCAGTTTTCGCCCGATTCGCGCGTAGACCGGCGTGACAAAACCCAGCCACAAACTGCTGAGCCACGGCGAAAGAAATGGCACGGGGATCCCGATCCGCCGTAACCCCCGTTGCCGCGCGTACTCTTTCATCAAACCACCATAGGAGATCTGGTCCGGTCCTCCGATTTCGTAAACCTTGTTATCGCCGATTGGGTGTTCGAGGATCTCGGTCAGGTAAGCGAGCACATCTTGAATCGCAATGGGTGATGCTTTGCTGGAAACCCACTTCGGCCACAACATGATTGGCAGCTTGCGGACGAGTGAGCGAACCAGTTCGAAGGAAAGACTTCCCGACCCGATCACGATCGAAGCCCGAAACTCGACCACTTGCGCACCTGACTCGATCAGAATCTTGCCGACTTCCTGGCGGCTGCGAAGGTGTTTGGAAAGCTGATCTTCATCCTGGCCAAGCCCGCCGAGATAGATGATTCGCTTGACGCCAGCTTTCTTGGCCACTTGTGCGAAATTCTGGGCGCCGCGACGATCGTCCTCTTCGAAGTCGCTGCCGGTTCCCATCGAATGGATCAAGTAGTAAGCCGTGTGAACGTCGTCACAGACCCCTTCGAGTGAGTCACGGTCGAGCACGTCACCGCGCACCGCTTCGGTCGAGTCGGCGATCCGTGGCCTCAGATTCTCGGGTCGCCGCACCATGCATCTCAGCGGTCGGCCGGACGATTCGAGCCGACTGAGCAACCGTCCGCCGACATATCCGGTGGCACCGGTCAACAAGATCAATTCGTTTTCATCCGTCACCGATTTCAGTTCCTTTCGCTGGTGCCGACGATCTCGGCATCGACGCTGTCGGATGACTGGACTGCACCACAGTCATCTCCATCGTCGCACTCGTGCTCCAACTCTTCCCGATCGACATCGCACTCGTGGCGGCGACGCCGCTCTAGACGCGCAATTTTGCGCCGAATCTCTTTTGCCTCCGCTTCGACGTCGCCGAGTTGCCGATGCAGCTTGTCGATTGCCCGATCGACGTCCCGAACCAGAAACCGGTGCACGATTTCAAGTAGCAACAACGCTCGAAGCGCTTTGACCGCCGTGCCGCGAAGCCGGTAAACGCGGGCGAACTTGGTCAGCTGTTGGATGCGCAAGACCCGGGTTGCGCGCAGCACCTGCAAGGACCGCAGGAAGGAAAGCAGCGGCAACAGAATAATCGCCAGATCAATCCAGTGATTCCTGCAATACTTGATTTTCTTTCGCGCGACCGAGACCATCAAAATGAATTCCGCAGCGAACGCGAACCAGATGACCCCCGTGCTGATGTGCAACAGCATCCGCAGCCACGCGTATTGGGCGACCTGGGACTTCATGAAGAACTCGATGATCAACACAGGCATGATCATCAAAGCGATCAAGATCATCGGCACGCTGAAATGACGCTCAAGTCTCTTTCGAAGCCGCTTGTTCGGTTGCCGCCACGAAAGTCCCGGCAACCACATCCGATACCCCATCTCGGGGCTGCGCGCGCACATTCGAAGCGAGGGACAGATGCAATACAACAGTCCAAAAAAATGGTACTTTCGCATCTGTGGATCCCATGGCCTCGTCAACCAATGCAAGATTGACTCCGCGATCACAATGGGCCATATCAGAAACATCAGTCGAATCACGGCGTCCTGGATCCGGTGATCAACAACGTCGTCGGTGAGTGTTGCCTGGATTCTCGCGACCTCACCGGCGTCCGCGCTGATCGAAATCCTTGCGTTCTCGCTGAAGTTAGGCACGTCGACCCAGAGCACCACGAGGAAGGCCTGGCAGACCAGAAAGGTCAACGAAAGCGCAAACATCACCGGCGCCGATCGCTCAGCAATCCACAGCCGTAATTCCTGCTCGCCTCGCATCGCTTGATCCGTTTTCGCTATTCGCCCAACCCTTTCACCTTACTAGGCAAGATAGCTGTGATCACAGGGCGCTGGGAATGAGGCTTTGGAATAGGAATCAGGCGTCAAAACCGCTGCGGGCGGCTGCCTCAAGCATTGGATCGCAGATCGGAGCTACCTCACTTTATAGCCAAGGCTGCGCAGTTGGTCTTTGACTTTTTCGAGGTGATCGCCCTGCAATTCCAGCTGTTCGTCCTGCAGCGAGCCTCCGCTTCCGCAGGCAGATTTCAGCTTCGACAGCAATTCGTTGAGGTCGGTTTCGTCGGCGCTCAGGCCCCACACCACGGTAACCATTCGCTTGTGCTTGCGTCGGTCCAGGCGAACTTTTGCGGACTGCTTTTCGGGGGCGACTTTTTCCGGGGGTAATGGTTCGCACTGGCAATCGTTTTCCAACTCGCCGCAACGGTCACAGCGCGGGGGAATATCAAAAGGCGTTCCGGCAAAAAGTCGCGTCATGAATCTTTCGCTCTTCTCCCTGCCATGCGGCAACGCGCACTCGCGCGCGTCGGGCAAGGCTGGCTGTGGACAATGTCAATCCGCGCGTAATTCAGGCGGCACGTCGGCCAACGCGTCATCAGGCAATTCAAACGATCCGGACAGCAATTCCCGGTCGTCGTTGACCAGCTCGGGGTAGCGTGAAGGAACTGCCTCGACGGCAAAAATCTCCTGGACCGCGTCCTCGAACTTGACAAAGCCAATCGTTTCCCCCGATTCGATGTTGACGACCCACACACCACAGGTTCGTTCTTCGAGCGCCTTCTCGGCAATCGGCACACCACCGAATATCGCCGATTCACGCACCTGCGACAGACCGATGAATGCGAGCGGACCGATGAAGGTCAATCCGCGCGTGAAACCTGGCAGCTTCGTGATCGATTCGTATTTCCCAGTGGACGGATCAATGAACCCAAAACTTCCACGCCCCGATTCCAGCAGCCACAATCGGTTGTTGTACCAGCGTGGTGAATGTGGCATGGAGAGCCCGCGGAGAATGATTTCGCCCGTGTCGAGGTCAATCAGGATGCCGCCATCTTTCTTGTTCTCGCGCCACCCGGCCGGCTCACCCGTTTCGCCCAGCGCGGTCACGTAGCGTGGCTTTCCGTCGCGAAGTCCGAGACCATTGAGATGACAACAATCGGCGGGCAAATAACTCTTGACGAAAGATGGCCGCCAAATCGGCTCGAAGCAATAGATATCGCTGCGGCGACAAAGGCATGAGAATCGCGTGTTGACGAACCACAAGTCCGCTTCGCGTCCCGATCCGACCCACGCCATTTCGTGAATCTGGATATCGCCGGTCCAGTGGGTCGTGCGGGGAAGAAAACAGGCGTCGTGTCGAAACTCGGACGCCGGCTGATCATCCGGCTTCTCATCAAGTTTCCGGCAAACGGCAGGCAGGTTATGGAATTCCCAGATGCTGGTCGCCGCGCCAATGGCAAGCCGATTGTCTTTGACGGCCAACCCCATCGGTTTGTCGAACGAGCGAAAGTGGGTGTTGAGAACTCCATTCTGTGACCGCAACATCACCAGGCGGCCCGCCTGGTAAGTCGTCACCATGACCGAAATCCCGAAGTGGTCCAGGATTTCGGGCAGGTTGGACGTGTGGACACTCCGCAAAGGTTCGGGCTCGTTACCCTTTTTCTGGCCATCCGCCTCGCCGGATGCTCCCTGCCCTTCTTCGCTCTCGTTTGTCTCGGGGTCCGCTTCAGACATTTGCCAAACCTAACGGGTTATCCAATTCCTCGCACCATCGTATCTACCGTTTTTTGAACTGTCGAAAGAGTTTTCATTCTTCGAGGTCAATCGCTGGCTGGAACTAACATCATTCGAGTTCGCTCGTGAGCACGAATTCGGGCATCGGAACGTCACTTCGTTTCCCGTTGGGCGTGAGCATTGCCTGATAGACCCGGTAGTCGATCGAATCGGTTACGAAGCGGACCATCCCATCGGCAAATGCCATGTTCACGCCCTGGACATGATTGGAGCTGGGGCGTGCGAGATCGGCACAATTTTCAGCGGACATCGCCAATTGATCGAGATTCTTTCCCGCGGGGGTGCCGTTGATTTTGTGCACCGGTTTGACGTGGGGTGCACCCGCGACCCCGCCGGAATCCTCATAGTGCCAAACAACGCCCTGCGTATAACGACTCGTTTCCGGATAAAAGATACTGGTGATTTGATCGCTGATCGCCAGATCCGCGGCGCTGATCAACCCAGCACGATGCCACGGAATTGCCTGCAGATTCTCGGTGAACAGCATCGTGTAGCCTTGGCCGTCTTTGAAATCTTCGAGTGTCACGTTGGGCCCGATCGGCATTGGGTCACCACTGCGCTCGACCGCATTCAATTTGTTGTTGAAGGCACCATTGGCGATACTCATCGAGCGGGAAAAGTCGATGGTGATCGTTTCGCCATCTCGCTCGATTTGCCATGCATCGTCACCATTTGAACTGCGATGGTACATGCCGGCGCTGCAGACGTAGCTATTTCGACCATGGGTCTCGGAAACCGACTGATCTTGCGGACACTGAAAAATCGCGAGACTGGGCGCCGCGTTGCTCGTGAACCCGTAACCGCCGGCGCCTCGCGAGAGTGGAAACTCCTCGCTGCCCCCGAAAGCAATTGGGTAGCGATCTATCGTCCAATGTTCGTAGGTTGGCTGAGCATCAAGCCATGGCAACAGTGCGACTGCCCAGGAGCCAACCTTGCGATGGCTGATCAGTGTGTCGGAATCGGCGGCGGTATCACTCGGATCGACCGCTGGGTCGGCGGCAACGTACGTTCCGTAATCCTGGATGTAGCCGGGCAATCTGCCAAAGTGATTCTCATATTGCATCGCTGCAAGGGCGAGGTTTTTCAGATTCGTCGCGCACTGGTTGCGCCGGCGCGGTTCATGACGTGGAAACGACATCATGAAAAGGAAAAAGAGAACCAGCAGACTCCCCCCGGCCATCAGCACTTCGATCTTGGTCAGGCCGCCGCGTCGGGTGCCGCTCATCTGGTCGATCCGATCGCGCTGGTGGCCGAAGACGAGGTACTCGGAATCCGGCCCCTGGGTCCTGCGTTGGGATCGAGAGGTCGCCAAATCAACGGGGGCTGGGGATAGCCAAATGATGAGATTCTCCGTTTTTCACGCTGTTTTGGCATTAGAATCCAGCAGGCGGCGGAAAAACAGAGCTAGGCCCCAACGGGCCTTTCATCTACCCTGTAATTTCGCCAAAACCCTGTATTTCACGCACTTTTGAGACCGATTCGCAGACCCTTCGCATGCTAAAAGCACTCGAACTGGCCGGTTTCAAGAGTTTCGCGGATAAGACCCGATTCGATTTTCCTGACGGGATCACGGTGGTCGTGGGGCCAAACGGGTCTGGCAAGTCCAACATCGTCGATGCGATCAAGTGGGTCCTCGGGTCCCAAAGCGCCAAAAGTCTCCGCGGCAAGGAGATGTCCGACGTCATCTTCAAAGGCTCGCAAACCCGCGGCCCGGCTGGTTGCGCCGAAGCGACGATCATTTTCGACAATGACGACGGCAGCCTTCCGATCGATGCTCCCGAGGTCCACGTCACCCGACGTGTCTATCGAAGCGGCGAAGGCGAATACCTGATCAATAGCCAACCGGTGCGGCTCAAGGACGTCAAGGACCTCGTTCGCGGAACCGGCATTGGGATCGACGCCTACAGTTTGATCGAACAAGGCAAGGTCGATCGAATGCTGCAGGCCAACGCCAAGGATCGACGTGCGATCTTCGAGGAGGCGGCAGGGATCAGCCGGTTCAAGGCGAAGAAAATCGAAGCTGAACGACGACTGGCCCGGGTCCAGGCCAATCTGACCCGGCTGGGTGACATCGTTGATGAAGTTGGCTCGCGGCTCAAGAGCATCCGCAGCCAGGCGAGCAAGGCCGAGCGATTCCGGCAGGCCAACGAGCGGATGAAGGAGTTGCGGACCCAAATCGCCTGGACCGATTGGGGCGAATTGTCGTCCGAGCTTGATTCGTCCGAAGCCGAACTCTCCGCAGCCGTTGCCAAGCACCAGGAGTTGGAATCGCTGCGTGTTAAGATGGCCGAGCAACGCCAGGCGGCCGACTTGCAATTACAGCAGATCGCCGGGGAAGCGCGCACCGTCGAAGAACAGCGGAGCCAGTGGCTGCAGAAAATCGCTGAGTTCGCCGGGCGGAGAGACGCCGACAACGCGGCGATTGCCGATCTGCGCACCAGCGTCGCAAAATCACTTCGCCGAGTCCGACTGCTGCAAACCCAGGCTGGCAGCGCCGCGGCGGAATTGCGTAACGCCACCGATCGGCTAGCCGCCTACGAACAAGAACTGACAACGGTGCGGGCCCGCAGCGCCGAAGCCGAGGCCGAGCGCGATCGATTCGAAGCCGAAGCGAGCGCGGTACGTCAACGCCGTGATGCCGTTCAACAGGGTCATTTGGCGACGGTGCGCCGCGTCGCCGATCTTGAGGCAAACCGTCAACGCACCGAACAACGTGTCGCCGAAGCAGGCCGAGTGCTGGCCAATCTTTCCAAGCGAATCGAGGCGGCAACATCGCAACTAAGTGACGCAAAACGCGAGGCAGGTGAAGCGGCACGGCGGGTCGAAACGCTCGACATGGAAATCGAGGGGGTTGTCAAGGAGATCGAACTCGCCGACGCGAAGCTGCAGAATAGCCGGCGAACGCTCGAACGTCGGCGCGAAGAAGTGTCGGCACTAAAAATACGTCTGCAAGGCGTGACCGAAAGATCAAACATGCTGAAGGATTTGCAGCGTCGCCAGGAAGGAATTTCCGGCGGCGTGCGCACGATCCTGGATCAGTTGCGCGGATCGACGTCGCCGCTGGCGGGGAATCTACACGGAATTGTCGCCGAATGTTTTGAGGTCGATGTCAAAGTCGCGCCCCTGATCGACGCGGCGCTCGGCGAACGCAGCCAATACGTGATCGTCAGCGGCGGTGAAGTGCAGGCTGCGATCCTCGACGGCGCGCTGAAAATCAACAGTCGTGTGGGGCTGATCCGAATCGACGAATTACCCAAACGCCGACCCGGCGACCGCATTCGACTCGATGGGCTCAAGGGTGTGATCGGCCGCGGCGACCGGATGATCAAGTGCGAGCCCGCGTTTGAACCGCTCGCACGACACCTGCTCAGCAGTACTTGGTTGGTCGATTCGCTTGAGACCGCGCTCGGTTTGCGAAAGCTCAGTGGTGCAGGTCTTCGGTTCGTCACCACGACCGGCGAGTTGCTCGAGAATGACGGCTCGACCGTGATCGGGCCCACCGCGGCGTCGACCGGTCTGGTCAGCCGGCGCAGCGAATTGGCGGCGGCACAAAAAGAGATCGGGCACTATCAGTTCCAGCTTCAGTCGGTCGAAGCGGAGACCGGTCGTCTGGCCAAACGCGTCGACGAAGAAGCTGCCGCACTGGGTCGAATCGAACAGCGACACCGGAACTTGATTGCCGATCGCGCGGCCGCGGACGCCGAACAACGCCACACCCACCAGCGGCTCGAATCGCAACAATTGGCGTGCGACGAGATCAACGCCGAGATCGAAACGTCAACGCGACTCCGTGATGCAGCCACAGTAGAGAATTCGCGACTTGTCTCCCAGATCGCCGCCGGCCGCCAGGACGTTGAGCGATTAGAGATGGAGGCCGCTGAGGTTGACGAAACCCTTTCCGACGTCCAGAGCGCGCTGCAAACCGCCACCAGCGGCGTGATGGCCATCTCGGTCGATGTCGCCCGAGCCGAACAAAAGTTCGAAGCGTTATCGGCCACGATGCAGCAGCAACGCCGCGACCAGAGCCAACGCGAGGCAGCCGTAGAAGAGGTCCGCGGCCAGGCCACGATCGGCCGCGATCGAATCAAGGGGTTGACGCTTCGCGTGCTCGATGCGACCAACCAATTGGCGACCTTGCAGTGGGATGCCGATCGCAGTTCCAGCGAGCTGAAGGAATTGGCGCAAGCCGCCGCCGACGTTCGCCGAGAAAACCGCGACATCATGAAAGCCAGCGAGGAGGCAATGAAACAGGTGTCGGCGGCGAGCGAATCGGTGCATGCGATCACTGCCCGCCGCGACAATTCCAAACTTCGCCGAGACACACTCGCGCAGCGATTACTGGAAGACTACGAAATCGATCTCCACTCAAGCGAGCGTCCCGAGGATTGGCAAGCGCCGGAAGATCGTGATGCTGTCGAAGAAGAAATCACCAAGCTGCGCGGTCAGTTGCAACGGACCAGCAACGTCAACATGGAAGCGCTCGAAGAACTCGAGGAATTGCAGACTCGCTACGACCAATTGCATGGCCAATACCAGGACCTGACCGCCGCCAAGGACTCGCTGCAACGAATCATCGGGCGGATCAACGCCGACAGCCGAAGGTTGTTCCTGGACACGCTCGAGGCGATTCGGTTGAATTTCCAGCAGCTGTATCGGAAGTCATTCGGAGGAGGCCACGCCGACCTGATTCTCGAAGAGAGCGATGACCCGCTCGAGGCCGGCGTCGAGATCGTTGCGACCCCACCGGGCAAACCGAGTTTCAGCAACTCGCTCCTCTCCGGTGGTGAAAAAGCGCTGACCGCCGTCGCCCTGCTGATGTCGATTTTCAAATATCGGCCGAGTCCGTTCTGTGTGCTCGATGAAGTCGACGCGCCTTTTGACGAGGCGAACATAGGCCGGTTCGTCACGGTGCTGAACGAGTTTCTCGATCAATCCAAGTTCGTGATTGTCACGCACAGCAAGAAGACGATGACCGCCGCCACGACTCTGTACGGCGTCACCATGCAGGAATCGGGCGTCAGCAAGCAGGTTTCGATCCGCTTTGAGGACGTCAGCGATAACGGCGAAATCAGCGAAGAAGACGAGGCCGCTTGAGCCGTTGCAAGTGAGCCAGGCCTTTCACAATCGATGTGATCCTATTTGCGGTCGTCGATACCGTGCTCGATCACACCACAGCCGAGCGCCCGATAGCCAGGCAAACTTCAAAAACTGACGATTGTGCGGATGATGCAGATTACAGGAACCGTTTGCATCGAGTTCAGCACCACGGTACGCGTTACGCTGCGAGATCTGCGCCCGCAAGTTGCAATTTGAACCTACCTTTTATTGCCGGGTCGTCGATCGACGGTCAGAGGTGCCGGGGGGTTCCTCTTTGCGTGGCGGGGTAGATGGGTGGCCGCGCCGGTGGGGCTCCGGGTGTCAATCAATTCTGCTTTCTTGTCTTACGCTGCGGGTAATCGACCGTTTCTGGTCGAGAACATGCGCGTCAATGTGCGTGCGCCGGCACAATCGAATCAGTCGACTCAATCGACTCACTCTCACAAGTTCGGACCCGCTGATCGGACACTTGATCGCGTCCACGCGCTGGCGTCACAGATTAAAGAGACGCTACTCGACGACGCCCGAGCAGGTGAGACGGGCAACGGCACCGGTTCGCAAGTTTCGATTGATCGGGCACTGACTGAGATCGCCTCCTTGTTGGGATCAAAGCTCGAACTCGGCGGAGCGAAGAACGCAGTTATAAAGGGGCTCAATTCCAAACAAATCGTAAATGTTGAAGTACTGTCCTTGCCTCCGGGCGCATCGGCTCGCTTTTCCGGTGCTCTGAACCGAAATGCAAGAGTTGAGAGCGCCGTCATCCGTGAGACAAACAACCTTTTACAAGGAGGAACGCTCGAGTTCGATTTCGGGCGCCGAAAGGAGTTCATCAAGGTGCGCCGGGGATCGTCGCTCGCCAGCGTCGTTCGTGAAGTCAACGCTCGGAATCTGGGAGTGCGAGCACGAGCAAACGGCAAACGTCTGAAACTTCTGGCCGCAAAGCGCAATCGCAATTCGTCCCTGGAAGTAGCGGTCCGTCAACCATCGCGAAGTGCCGGACATCAAGTGAGCGGACAAAACGTGGCCCAAATTGCCGACATCGACGTTCGCGATATGAAAAATGGTCAGTCTGCAGTGATCCAGGGAACGCGCGACACGCTGGCGACTTTCGCGGAATTGACCTACCAGGGAGACGGGAGCGGTCTAGCCAATGGTTCCGTGACATTCGATTTGACGGGACGACTGGGAACCGCCAACCTGAATGTCGTCGAGGGCGAAACGCTCAGCCAATTGGCAAGTCGAATCAATGCCGCGTCGCCGTCGACGGGTGCGATTGCCGAAGTCATCAACAACGAACTGTTCGTGCGGTCGGATACCAAGGGAGACCTGGCACAGGTTCGCATCTCGAATGTTGTTCACCAGTACGAACAATCGGTCGAAGGCGTCAATGCGTCACAGTTTGACACGTTTGATCTTGTATCCATCCCTGATGATTCCGAAGTCACGCTGACGGGCAGCGTAACCGTCGCAGCCGACACGGCCAATCTTACCTACCAGGGAGGTGCCGGCGGCGGCGTTGTCGACTCAGCCACCTTCACGCTGACCGGCAATGGCGGCAGTGCCCAGATTTCAATTTCTCAGAACGAATCGCTTGGCGACGTTCGCGATCGGATCAACGCGGAATCGGAAACGACAGGGATCGTTGCTTCGATCAGTGGCGACAACCTTGTTTTCAGCAGCCAGGATGTCGGCTCGGCCCAAAGCGTCAACGTGACACTCGACCAGGTGACACAGTATGCGAACGTGGACGGTGTGGATGCTGATCAGCTGGGTAATTTCAATGTCGTGTCATCAGAACCTTCATCGATTAACACGCTGAGCGGCGAAGTGACGGAGGCGGCTACCCAGGGCGAACTTACCTACCGAGGAAAAAACGGGAAAACGAAAGATGCAGCCGAATTCACACTGACGGGCGAACTTGGCAGCACGACAATCGTCGTCGCCGACAAACAATCACTCAGTTCCGTGCGTGACTCAATCAATGCGGTCAGTGCCACGACCGGTGTGACGGCAAGCAAATCGGGAAGCAAACTGTTCCTGACCAGCCAAAACTATGGCTCCGCCGGAATCGTCCAGGTTGACGTCCTGTCGGGAACTTTCAATACCAGCGGAGGCGATGGCGACGGCAACGCCGCGGGACTTGACGCCGAACTTGAAATCAACGGGAATGCGGTCACCGCCAATGGGAATCAGGTGTCGTACTCCGACGCGCTGGGAAGCTACACTTTTGAAATCGCGGAGGAATTCAGTGGAGAATTCGACCCCGTCACCATCACCACCAGCGACGGCGAGTTCGACGTTACCGGTGGAAACGGCCAAGGAACCGCCTTCGGAGTTGACGCTGAAGTCACAATCAATGGCCAGGACTTTGTCGCCGTCGGCAATGATTTTCAGATCACGGTCGATCAGGCCGATGTCGCTTTCGCAACGGCGGCGGGATTTTCCGGCACGATCGACCCCATCACGCTACGCTCGACGCCCTCGGATTTCCAAATTCAAGGCGGCGACGCAAACGGATTGGCGACGGGACTGGATGGAACAGCCACGATCAACGGCACCACCTACTCTTCGATCAACGACACCTTCGAGATGGATGTCGACGGAAGCGACGTGACGATCGAGTTCGGCGAAAACTACCTGGGCGCTTTCGACGAGATTTCCATCCTTGCCTTGAAGGCTCCCGGGCGCACATCACCGCCGCGCGGACTTCGAGGCTCCGATCTTGGTAACGTTGCGGCGATCAACGGGCGAACCGTGTCCGCATCCAAAGATCGTTACATCGTTGAGCAAGACGGTGTCCGGCTCGCTTTGAAATTCGCAAAAGGATTCTCCGGACAATTTGATCCATTCACAGTCAGTGCGGGAGGAACGGTCGATTCAGCACCAGCACGGTCAAATCTGACTCCACTCGTCGGCCGGGCCCGGCAATCGACCCTGCAAGCTCTCTCCGATCTGTTCCAACTCGCATCAGGCGGTGCGCGCGCAAACAATACGGTCGATTCGTTATCGATTTCGGTAAAGGTTCTCGGCAACCTGAAACGGCTGGCGGGTGAGAGTCCCGCTCGAGGACGGTCGCTCAAGGGATTCATCCTCGATGAACTGGCCTAGTCCTGGTCCGCGTAGTCCGGACCGAGTGAAACGAGTTCCGGATGCGAAGCCGAGTCAAGCCGCGAAGCCGGAACTCGCAAAGCTCGGCCCGGCCTACAGGACTACGGGGCTGTTCTGGCGTGGGAACTACGCCAGGTAGCGCTTCATCCGATCGTGGTTTGGCGAAGCTTGCAACTTCTCCAGCGCACGTCGCTCGATCTGGCGTACCCGTTCCCGGCTGATTCCGAAGACCTTTGCCACGTCGGCCAGCGACGATGAATGAAGGTCGTCAAATCCGAACCGCATTCGAATCACGGCGCGTTCGCGGGGCTCGAGGCATTCGAGGTTTTTGGCCACCTGTTCCGACATTCGCCGACGATCAATGTCCTCCTCGGCGGTCGTCTCGTCGTCCTTGCTGATAAACGTCGACAATTCCTGACGTCCTTCCTCGGCACTGGGTTGATCGAGACTGATCGGGAAATAGTAACATCGTTCCAGCTGGTTCAACTGCTCGTCGGACATACCGGTGTCGACCATCACTTCGCGCCGGGTTGGTCGTCGACCGAATTCCTGTTGCAATCGTTCAATCGATTGGTGCATCGCGGTGACCGATGACGACGCGTGGGCTGGCAACCGGATGGTACGACTTTGCTCAATCACCGCCCGACCGACCGCCTGGCGGATCCACCAAGTCGCGTAAGTCGAGAACTTGAACCCCTTGCTGACGTCGAATTTTTCGGCCGCCCGCATCAACCCAGTGTTTCCTTCCTGGATCAGATCGAGGAATCCAACGCCACGGTTGCGATACTTCTTGGCCACCGAGAGCACTAACCGCAAATTGGCTTCGACCAGAGACTGCTTGGCCCGCAGGTAGTCCTGGTGGTGCCGGTGCAGCCGCTCGATTCGGCGCAGCAACCCTTGCGGCGAGTGCCCCGCGTGGCGACAGATGTCACGAAGCTCATCCCGGTCGGCCTTGCACGCGGGTTTTTCGCTGTCCAGCTTCCTGAGTAACCTCCGCACGCGTACGCCGAAATCGACGACCTCATCCAAATGCGGCTGTAGATGCTCGAGGCGAATATCAAGTTCTTCGGTCAAGCGGACCACCCGTTCTCGGCGACCCACCAGTCGCGCCGCGATGGCTCGACGCCGACGTTTCGCCCGGCACGAATCGAGGTCGGCAAAGTCACCCCACAACGATGCCAGCAACGACTCGATCGTTCGCAAGTTGTGAGGAAGCCGTCCAAAAACATCCCGTTTGGCTGCCTCGTCGGTGACGCTGTAACCCAGCACGCGATCCGACCGCAACTTGCCCATTTGAACGTCTCGCAACAGGTCAAGCATTCGCTCGGCAACGAACCGAACACGCAGCAGGTCCGCACGAAATTTGCGACGCGCCGCCTGGAGATCACTCGCGAGCCGAACTTCCTGCTCGCGATTGAGCAGTCGTGTGCGCCCCATTTCCGCCAGGTATTGGCCCAGAGAATCGATCGAATCTTCGCCGCCGCTGGATTTCGATTCGCTCGACTCCTCGCCCCGCTCACTCGATACAATTCCGAGCGAGGGAGTACGCGGATCAAGCAGGCCCTGGAAAGAATCGTTCAGAGAAACCATCTTGTTTCAAACCACCCCGTCTTAAAGAAAAGAAGCCCCCAAACGCGCCGGACCGTTGGCGAGGCACAGCCGCGCGACGCGAGTTTTACGGATCCAAGATCGCGTCGGTTCACCCCGAACACATCGCGAATCGCGATTTGCACGAAACACGTTCCTTCACCGTGACCCCTCTGCGGTGCCACCTTTGCAGCCCTACCTAAGTGACCGAATGAAAGACGAATTAATAACCGACAATTTGCCCGAAGAAGCGCTGGCCGAATTGCGTGAAGCGAAATCGGCACTGGAGCACCACGGCCTGGCTGACCGGCTGACAGAACTAATCGGCGCTCCGATCACGGCGTCGATCAAAATGTTGCCTGATTCTGCGGAGGGAATCGTCCATTCGGCGATCGACAAGTCTTTGCAAGCGGCACTTTCGGTGGCCTTGAGGACACTTGGTGACGAGACGTCCAAGGGCAAGCCGAAACTGAAAACTCACAAACTTTTGGCTGGTCTGTCCGGTGCCGCCGGGGGTGCTCTGGGATTGACGACTGTCGCCATCGAATTGCCTGTTTCGACCGTCCTGATTCTCCGCAGCGTGGCCGATATCGCGCGCAGCCAAGGCGAGGATCTCAGTGAGATTGAGACAAGATTGGCGTGTCTCGAGGTTTTCGCGATCGACGGCGGGGCGCCCGCGGATCGGCCCAGCGACATCGATGACAAAACCGAGGTCGGCTATTTCGCCGTCCGAGCCGCCCTCTCGAAGCAAGTTGCCGAAGCCTCGAAATACGTGCTGAAAAACGGAATTTCTGATACCGCAGCCCCTCCGCTGGTGCGGCTGATCGCGATGATCGGCAAACGGTTTGGCGTCGTGGTTAGCGAAAAATTGGCGGCCCAGGCGATCCCCGTCATCGGCGCGGTCGGGGGTGCCTTGATCAATAGCTACTTCATCGACCATTACCAGGACCTGGCCAGGGCCCACTTTACCGTGCGGCGACTCGAACGAGACCACGGCGCACCGGCAATTCGCGAAGCCTACAACCGAATCTGATCAAGACTCCAATCGAACGCCGCCGGCGCTGTGAACCAGCGCGACCCGCTGCAGTGCACCGACCAGCCTTTCACTTCGAAGGAAATACTCATCCTCCTCGCCAGGCTCGGGAATCTGCATGCCCAGAAAAACGAACGCGGCATCACGGCTGGTCGTCTGGATCGCGGATGCGGGGTCGGTCGAAACGACTACCTTCGTGACACCCTTGATGCGAGCTTCCCGCAACAAGTTGTCCAGATGCGCACGAACCTCGTCGATACCGGCTTCTTTTTCGACGACCCGCAATAATCTCAATTGCCGGCCCTGCCAAAGGTCGTGGTCGAGGATCAAATGGGCCAGCAGAACCAACAACTCGCCATTGGCACGCCCCCTCCACCAAACATCGATCGTTCCCGTCGGCGCAGCCCAGTCGTCCGCCGGCTCGTCGGTTCGCCTCAAGACGACAACGCTTCGGCGAAGCGCTTCGAGATTCCTCAGTAATCCGCAAAAGACTCGCATTCGATCGATCGTCAACGGATAACCCAGTAGCACCATGTTTGGGCGAAGCCTGCCGAGGCCCTGACACTGCACGAGCGCTTCGACGCCCGTGACGTAGTTACTTGCCACGACCACAGCCGGAAACGCGCTCAGCTTGCGTTCGTTGATCATCGCATGAAGGATCTTTTCCTGGGAATTTCGACGATCCCGGTGGTCGTCCAAATCGCCGGGGATGACCTGACCAAGGGTCAACACGCCTGTACCCGCGGTCAACCAGCTGCCGAAAACCACGAGGTGCGGGCGGCTGAATCCCTGGCCGCTGAGAGCCAGCACGAATGGCCGCCAATTCTTGGGGTGGTACATTTCGTCTTCGAGTTTCAGCAGATTCCGCCGCGTGCGCTCGAACAACAATCCGCTGTGCAGACTTCCCCAATTGGCCGACACGTCGACGCGAGAAAGGTACCAGTGCAACGAAGAGACGATTGCCAACGCGACGAGTGCCCATCGCCAATCGATTAACACCATCACGATTCCACACCCGACCGCGCCCGCCAGTGAGGTCGACCAGTGGCAGAACTGAAACTGCGGCCGATAACTGGGATTCTTTGTGATCGCCTCATAGAACGTCGCCAGATTCAGCAGCCCGTACGTGACAAGAAACGCCATCGTGATCAGCGGTGCGATCGTATCCAGATCAGCCAGCAGGATCCCGGTCTCGGCGATCAGGAAGGTGACCAGGATCGCCCGCCTTGGTTCCGCGTTCTCGCCCGAGGTGGCACCGAGCGGCCCCAAGGTCGGGAACAAACGATCGCGGGCCAGCGATTGCAGGATCCGGGGCGCACCCATCATGCTTCCAAGCGCCGAGGAAATCGTTGCCGCAAAAACGCCCGCCGCAACTCTTCCTTCTCTTGATCGGCGTAGATCTGCAGGAGGGTCATGAGCGCGA
>JAHELS010000344.1 GCA_024644085.1 Rhodopirellula sp. | reverse complement strand
CAGGCGGATTCCATCGCGTGATGCAGGATGTGATTGAACTTTGCGAGTTGCAATGGCAACTACTCGCCGTCGATGGCGAGGAAGCAAAGCGACGCGGCGTGAAGGGTATTGCTCTTCTCGTCTGCGGTTCGCTTATCCTGCTCGCCGCCTTCAATGCACTGGTGATCGGAGTTGGCTATCTCCTTCACGAGTACTTCGAATTTTCGATTGGTATCGGCATTGTTATCAGCTGCGGCGCGTTTTTCGTGCTTGCCCTGATTTCGTGCCTGCTCGGTGCACGTTCGCTCGGCAAGGCGAATGAATCACTCGCAGAAACCAAACGAGAGTTCGCTGAAAACGTACGTTGGATCAAATCGGTCGTTCTGTCACCTCGCACGTCGGCGCGTAACCAGCTTCGACGAGAGAGTTTCCCGATCGATCGAATGCACCCTCAGGAAAGCCCGCTGCACGCTCAGCGGTATTGAACCTGGCCCAAATTTCGCCCTCATTTCATTGAAAACGAAAGGAAAGAATGATGTCAAACGCTACAACAAATAGTGATACGCATAACACCCAGCAGGATGGATCTTCCCAGGTCCGACAGATGGTTTCCGACACTTCGGAATCCCTTGCAGCCGGCGCCAAAGATTGCACAGAGCACTACGTGACCGATCCCGCCAAGGATTTGATCGGTTTGGCCAAGGAGTATGCCAAGGACAAGCCCGAAGTCGCCGCCGCCTGGGCGTTCATGTTCGGCATTGTGATCGGCTGGAAATTGAAGCCCTAACCGAGATGCCCGTCACCCTCTTCGGCAAATGTAACCGTCAGGCGGCAAAGTCGTCGCGGAGTCGCAAAAAATACCAGCCCGCATTCGCGTCATGCGTATGCGGGCTGGATTTGTTTCATCGCTATGTAAGTCAGGCATCGGCTTGAGCGGACATCGTTGAAGGGCCAATCTTTAAATCATGAGCGACGAGCAAGCGTTGATCCATGCGGTGCTCGACAATCCGAACGATGAAACGGCAGTATTGGTTTACGCCGACTGGCTGGACGAGCGAGGCGATGTGCGCGGCCGGTATCTGCGACTTCAGATCGACGATACCAAGGCCGTACTTGACCGAGGTGCCCGACGCGAGCTTCGCGCGGGAAGAGTGTTTGCTGCGATGCATCGACTCGAGCTGTCTCCGACGGCTTGAATTCTTCCGGCGACATCGGGGCGCCGTTACATGCAATCGAGGCTGCCTATGGCTGGCACCGACCGTAGTCGCTCGCCACAAATACCCGGGTTCCGTGGGTGGATACCCGGGATTCGAAGGCTCGGTGAGAATTGAGCCCAGCAGTCACCGGGCCCAGTCCTTAGCTGGCGAGCCAGGCAACTAGCGCGATTGCGCCGACAGAGATGGCGAGTACGACCAGGTACGTCAGTGCGACGACGGCGAAGGGCGCGCCCGGTTCCTGTTTTCCAAGCGGCGAGTCCTCACTCTTGAACGATTCTTTTGTTTTTTCAATGAAGTCACTGGACATAGGTCGATTTCCTTTCTGACGAACTGGAAGGTGAAGTTATGCGCTGGTTCGGAATTCGCTTAGGCGTCCGAGCGACCATCGCTGATCGGCGACGAGCCATTGTCAATCAATGCTCGCATCTTCTTGCGTGAGCCGTTGACCACCGCGACGACTTGGGGGCTTGGCGCCCGCTCTCTGAGCAGACCCAGTGCCTCGCACATCAGCCTTGCAAAGTCAGCAGTCAGCTCGCGCATTCTCGTCGCCGATTCCGGGTGCCCCTGAACGAGTCGGCTGACCGCGTTTGCGAGGGCCTGTTTGGGACTGCGAGAGGACGATTCACGGCGTGCGTTACGATCTCCCGCTTCGTCACGGCCCCGAAAAGCGTGTTGGATGTATCGCCTGAGTCCGCGGACGCGGCTGCGAAGATTCGACGCCGTCTGCCGCATTCGGATGTTCGTGGATGCGTCAATGACTTGGGTGTACCAGACTTCGGCACGTGTCAGGCTTTCTTCGAGCAGGCGGATGTCTTCTTGAGCGCTGTGCGAATCCATGGCGGTTTTCCTATTTCTCCTTTTATCGATCAATTTCGAGGCTCGAACATCGAGCCGACAGCAGTCAATGACGCAGCCAGCATGCCAAACGGATCAACAAAGAGCGAAATTGGATGGATTCGATCTGAATTGATGGATCGGGCCGGGCTCCGATCGTTTTTCGCCCGTGGCGGTCGCTGCGCCACCAGTGGTCGCATTGATTCTTGCGTCTCACACGCGAGACAGCGTCTTCGGCCGGCACTTTCCCTTTGGCACATAGGTTGCGGTGTACGGAGAGGCCCATTCCACGCCAGCCGCAGGGTATTCATGCCTACCGTACTTGCCATCGACGACGACCGATCGATTCTCCTGTTAGCACAACGTGCGCTTGAGGGCGTTGCCGACGTTGTGACCGCCGAAACGGCCGAGGAAGGGTTGAGGGTGCTGCACGATCACGATGTCGACGCGGTGCTGTTGGACATCATGTTGCCCGACCGCAGCGGGATGGCCGTGTTCTGGGAGATTCGCGATTACGATCGCCGGCTGCCGGTCATCTTCATGACCGTTGACGCGACGAGCCAGACGGCGATCGAAGCAATGCAAATGGGCGCCTTCGACTACCTGGCCAAGCCGCTCGAACTCCGATCGTTGCAGTCGCTCGTTGCCCGGGCGATCGAGCAACGCGAACTTTCCAGCGTCCCGGTCGCAATTGTTGCCGACGATTCGCCCCCCGAAGACAGCGGCGAACTTTTTATCGGACGCAGCGAACCGATGCTCGACGTTTTCAAAGCAATCGGTCGCGTCAGCAAGCAACACATACCAGTGCTGGTCCGCGGTGAAAGTGGAACCGGAAAGGAGTTGGTGGCGCGTGCCTTGTATCACTACAGCGATCGCTCGGGCGGCCCGTTCGTCGCGGTCAACTGTGCGGCGCTTCCGGACAACTTGCTCGAGTCCGAATTGTTCGGGCACGAGAAGGGCGCGTTCACTGGGGCTGACGCGCGAAGAATCGGAAAGTTTGAACAGTGCAACGGCGGCACCCTGTTCCTCGACGAAATCGGTGACATGTCGCCGATGACGCAGGCGAAGGTGTTACGCGTTCTGCAGGACCAACGATTCGAGCGGGTTGGCGGCAACAACGAATTGACCACCGACGTTCGAATCGTTGCGGCCACTAACCGGCCACTCGAGAAAATGGTCAACGAAGGTAAGTTTCGCGAGGATCTCCTGTATCGTCTCAACGCAGTGACGATCAAACTGCCGCCGCTTCGCGGCAGAACAGACGACATCCCACACCTGATTCAATATTTCCTTGGTCAAGCCAAGCGGGAATTCAACAAGCTTGATCTCGAAGGTGTCTCGCCTGAAACAGTACAGTTGCTCAAGGCGTACCACTGGCCCGGCAACGTGCGGCAGCTGCGGGCCGTCGTGCGTCGCTGCGTTTTGAATTCAGTCCTGCCCGTGCTGGTACCGGACGTCTTGCCCCAAGAGATCCGTCGTGTGACAAACGACGACCAGCTTGACGACTCATACCGCGAAGGTGTTGCCGAAAACCAGGAATCGGTGCATCCCACGGAATTCCACCCCGTTGCTCGAAAAGAAAACCTCGGCGAGCCTGACGACAACGGCGAACCGGACGGCCGCGAGCTTCCGGAACTGGTCGACCGGTTACTCGAAGAAGAATCGTGCGGTCTGTATGCAGAAACGATCTCCTATGCCGAACGTTATTTGATCCTGCGGGTGCTCCGTATGACCGATGGCAATCAAAGTCGTGCTGCAGAGATTCTCGGAATCACACGTGGCAAGTTGCGCGATCGGATCGCAACATACAACATCAAGCTCGAAAGCGGAGTAAAGATTGGTGAGTAGTGTTCAAAGCGTTCCGGATCGGTTTGCCGAAGCCTTGCGCCGCCTTAATGGTGATGTTGAGTTGCTGCGCGACATGGCGGCGATCATGTCGGCGGACCTGCCGACCGTCAAAAGCCAGACCGATGAGGTCGTGGCAAAGGGTGATTGCCGCGCATCGGCGGCAAGCCTTCACAAGTTAAAAGGCATGCTCAGCACGTTCGAAAGTGATGGCGTTGTGCTGGATATCCAGGACGTACTTGCACTTGCGCGGCAATCCAAGGTGCAACAAATGCAGGATTCGTACCTGCAACATTGCGATCGTATCGATGACCTGATCCGCGATATCACCTCGCTCCGACTCTCGCTCGATGACCAAAGCGGCTAAATGTTGGATCTTTGGTTCGCTGCCGCCGTGATGACCGCTGCTGCCATCGTTACCGGTTTGATCGCGGCACGGTGGGGCGAGCGCGGAGAGCCGAATCAGCGCATCGCTGGTATCGCCTTTGCCACCTTCGGCATGTTTGCGTTTCTCTTTTATTCGGCCGGCCGTCTCTACTGGGCATCGTTGATCCCCGATTCCGCAGTGATCATCTGGTCCAATCTGACACCGTTGTTTGCCGCACTGGCGGCTGGTCTTTGTTGGCGGCTGGCTGAAACGCCGAGATGGCGTCGCGTGTTAATGACTTCCGCGCTGTCCATCTCGGCGCTCGCGGCGGTCCTTTGGCCATTCATCGGGATTGTGCTGCGGCCACCTCCAATCGGAGGCAACGTCTGGAACGAGGGTGTCGCGATGCAGACCGCTTGGGCTACCTGCAGCCCCGCGGCGGCGGCCACATTCCTCCACTGGACCGGAATTCGAGCCAGTGAATCGGAAATGGTGCCCCTGTGCCTAACCGATGCATCGGGAACTCCAACGCTCGGGCTCTACCGGGGCGTCAAGGTGGTTGCCAACCGAAACGGACGTGAGGTGAGGGCAGAAAGAATGAGCCACGAGCAACTCGAAAAATTCGATCGATGGCCCGTCCTGCTGATGGTAAAGTTACCCGTCGGCGGTATTCAGGATCCTCGCTATGAATCGGAGTGGGGATGGGTTCCAGGGCTCGGCCACACCGTGGTCGCGCTGGGGAGAACCGATGATGGGGGTTACCTGATCGGTGATCCCGCGATCGGATTGGAAAGATGG
>JAHELS010000343.1 GCA_024644085.1 Rhodopirellula sp. | reverse complement strand
GTCACGATAGGTACCAAAGGCATCGGGCATGTACCCCAACCGGCGGCGAACCAATTCGGGATCATTCACGACCGAGAAACCATCGATGAATGCATCGCCATAGCTGGGCAGGTCCAGGGTCGCCAGGATCCGCATCGACGTCGTCTTGCCTGCCCCGTTGGGACCGATGTAACCGTACACGTGCCCGCGCCGCACCGTAAATGAGATATCGTCGACCGCCCTCGTGCTGCCAAAAAACCGGTGCAACCGGCGAAGCTCGATGCAATCATCGTGACCGACGTGGACCGCGGATGGTTTGGCCCGCGCGGCGCCATCGTGTGGGGCATGACCGTCACCGGCAATCGAATCCACCGTGCCATCGGGCGTCGTCACATCGGTCAGGGGTTCCGGCTGGGTTCGCAATTCGGCAGCTTCGTCCATCTTCATCTCAGCGTACCGAATACATACCGAACGCTCGCCGATAACTCGTACTCGTCGACCGACAAAACATCGTCGCTGACATCCGCCGTGGCAATGAAATAGCCAGGCGGGATCTCACCGGTCGTCTGCAACTGTTCCCGAAGCCAATGCTCGAAAATACCGTCGGCGACGACATTGCTCGAATTGATCTCACGATTGACTTCGAGGATCAAATCGAAGATCTCGTTGCGGTACGAGCGTTGACGCCGCCGCGATTCGCGCACCGCCGAGAGCGGGCGATGCTGATTGTAAATCCGACCCAATTCTTTCGATGAATCCTTCAACGGCAAAGGTGTGCAAACGCGACTTGCTTCCGCCGAAAGATTCTTGGCACTCCAGTAGTCACCGCTGTGGTCGCGTAATACGACCTCGTGGATCGTAAATCCAAACCCGTTGAACACGTCCGGTGGCGAGACGGCATCCTCAGCCGGGGTCAGTTCAAAATAACCGACGTCATGGCGTGGTGCGTGGGTTACGAATTGCCGCTGCTGGCGCGAAGGCAGGAATGATGAATCAAACCGTTGCGTCTGTTCGTCCACGACGACGCTGCCGATCGTCAACGGTGTCTTGCGGTTCAATTCCGACCAGGAAAGTCCGGTGCTCTCGGGATAGGCGTAGACTTCGGCATTGCCGGGGAAACGAATCCCTTCGCCAGGTCGAACACCGGCAAAGTAAGTCGCGCGGACACGCTCGGCCGCGTCTCCCGATTGACCATCGACAAAGGTCAATTGCCGGGCGCGAATCACGGTTCCGAAACCATCCGAAACAATCCCGTAACCGAACATCGCCACCGTCGTGAACAATGCCAATACCGGTGCGATGGCGAACATCAAGTAGCTGCGACCGTACTTTGCCGTGCGGCGATAGGCTACTGGACCGACGAATACGACGAACAATGTCAACAACCCCATGAAGGTGTAGACCGGCGGCTGGGCAACGCCCGGTATCAGCCATCTTTGAAATCGTCCATCACCAAGCAACGGATCGACACCGCGTCGCAGCATTGGCGAACGCCGGTAACCCACCGTCCGCTCCGCAATCCGCCAATGAATCAGCGGTGGTGCAGTGGAAGAATCATTCCCCCGCAAGACCACCACGCGACCCGCCGCGACTCCCTGCACCCAGACTTCGTCCTTCCAACGATGGACCGCACGGGGTCCCATTTCACCGAGGCTCTTCAAACGTCCTTGTTGAATCTTGAGATTCTCCTCGGCCATGCCGTAATCATCTGCGTACACCTGGTCGAGCATCGCCATGCTCATCGCGCGGTTGGGATCTTCGCTTGCCGCACCGCCCAATTCACGCCTTTGCTGGATCCATTGCTCGAGATTCGCTACCGCATCGCCCAACGCCTTTTCATCCTCCTCGACACTTTCAATCACGCGTTTGGCGATTGGCTGGATCTCGGATGCAGACTTCGTTCCGTCGAACCATCGAAATTCCAACTGCTCGAACGCAGCCTCGGGCGACGGAGCGCCGAAAACAATAACGATGCCGCCATTAAGTACCCATCCTCGGAGCGCATCAAATGCCTGGTCGTCGGTGCGCACACTTTGCAGTTCCCGCATCGAAGTCACGACAACATCGAAGCGCTGATACCCACGCCAATCATGCGGCAATTCTTCCAGGCTGATCGGCAACAACAGCGATGGCTGACCGCTCGTTCCAGCCCATTTTTGCTCGGCCTCATCTTCGGAAAACGGAATGCTACCCGATCCAGAGTAGACAATGCTGAGGAGATTATTCAGGTTGCTTTTTTCCTCGCGCGAGATCGTCGTCCCGTCATGAATGCACGCCCAATTGATCTGGTATTCGCTCGCCAGCAGATTCTCGTTGGCCCTACGACCTCGCGGCAAAGGTTGACCGGCGACTGCGTTGTAATCCGGCAGTCCGCGGCCTGCTTCGAGGACCGTGACTTCGACCGCCTGGCCCGCCGACCACTTGGGCAGGTAACGCACAAACGACTCGGATTTTGATCCTTGCGTGAGGTTGATTGGCAGGTCGACTGTCAAACCTCTTTGGGGCGGACTCTGGCCTCCGGATTGAGTCTCAATGCGAAAGACCAGCCGACGATCCGCGGTGAGTGTCCCAACGGCATTGACCGTGATCTTGACCGGCACGTATCCCGCAGAGTTCTCGGCTGCGAGCTCCACCTGGGTCGTGAATCCCGCAACACGACCGGGCCTATCGGGCAAATCGATCGTGGACAGCACCGGTCCGAGGATATCATTCGCGCAGGCACCACGACCGTGCAGCGCAAGGGCAATTGTCAGAGCACAAAAAACCTGTACAACCGCGCGCCGATCAACTGGCTCAATCGCCGTCATGATCGCTGCTCCCGCGGCGGCAGGATTTGGGGCGGCAATTGACCGTCGGCAAACGGGTTTCCCTCAAACACGTCTGACTCGCGATTGAACCACAACGAAGAGACCGACCATGAGATCAAAAACAACATGACGAATACGAGGAAACATCCCACGATGAATCCGAAGCCGACCATGGCTGCCGATGCCAGCGCACCTCCCTGTCCAGCCATCCGGGCGACCGCGGCGATCAAAGCGGCAAGAGTGGTCAAAGCGAACAGAAATCGAAACGATATTCGCGGCAGCATCCGGCTGCGCACGACCGGCTCGACAGAAGGTGTCTTATTCACGGACGCAACGATTAGGAAGAAAAGGAGTGGGTCGACTTCATCATCGAACCTCCGGCATCGCCGGACCGCGATCCGCTTGCACGACTCGCATTGATACCGTAGGAATTATAGCGGGTTGGAAAGCTTGCTGCGCCGATTGAACACCACTTGCCGCCAAGCGGGGAGGGCACCCCAACGGGAAAGAAATACCGGGAATGCTTTGCATCCGAGGCCAGGGTGCGAGAGAATGTGAATGACTCAGGATACCGGTCCGCCAGGAGGCGACCCCAATCATGACTGAACAACCCGATCATTCGCTTGGCGACGGTGTCTTCTATCGCCCGCAAGATTACGTCGGTTTCGGCCCGAGGTTGCTGATTCTATTGATCGACGTGGTCGTGTTGACGGGAGTGGTCTGGGTCATCGCGTTCGCATGGGCCAACACAGTGGGCGACGAATCGATTCTCGTTTGGCTCATAATCGGCCTGGCCGTCTGGACCTACCTCGTCGTGTTCAAGCGTTCGCCCCTCCGCACGGCCGGATACCAGTTCGCCCGGTGCCGAATCGTGAATCTCGAAGGCAAGCCGCCATCTTTGTTCATGATGACATTTCGTCTCATGTTCTGGATATTGGGTCCGATGAACTTGCTTTTGGATTTCATTTGGTGTGGAATCGACCAGGATCGGCAGACGTTGAGGGATCGCTATTCCGGAGTTTGCGTGATCCGCAGCGATGCGCGCCGCGTCGGGACGGGCCCTATTCATTTGGCCTATTACGACGCCATGGGATTTGACTTGATGCTCGCCCGGGTTGTTCACCGGTTGCCGGAATCGGAGGAATCCGACAGCATCGACCATCCGAGCCCCTCCACACCCGCGGCCTGATCACCCCCGAATCCGGCGCCGCGTCCCCCCGAGTTTCCGACCCACCTCACATCTTGCCGCGGTCATTGCGGACGAAGGACGGATTCATGCGACCTGCACTACCCGTTTTTGCAATCAGTTTCATTCTGTACCTCTGTGCCGGCTGCAATTCAAAGTCTGCGAACGAACATGCCAGCGAAGCGAATCTTGCGGTGCAGAGTCTCGGCGCAGTCGTTCATCCGGTCGTCCAATACCCGTCAACGGACTCCTGGGAGTTCGCGAACGAGACACAGCGACAGCGTGCCGTGCGTTCGTTCGCCGAATTGAAGAAACGAAACGTACCGGTCTATGACGGACCGCTGTTCGTTGGAAATGATGATGAAGTCAAGCTGCAATCGGCCGAGGACGTCGCCCGTCGCGCTCTGGTTCTGTGGGCCGTGGAATTACGCGCCGAAGGTGTCTCGAAAGAAGAAACAATCGGGTTGATCGAAAAGCTTGATCTGTGGGAGAGCGTCAGTCCAAACGAAGAAGAGTTTCTCAAACAGGATGTCCACGATGCTGAACAGGCCCGGCAAATGGTGTGGCGACTCGAGAGCGTCTGGGTCCTGCTTTGGGCACTGGGGCACGTCGACGATCTCGGGTGGCCGGGGCAAATGTGCGATGTGAAGCAACTCGTCGCGATCATCGAACCCCAGGAATCCAATGTCGATTTCATTCGAAACGCGAAATTGCGAAGCAAGGCCGAAATCCTCGACGCGCAAGACCTGACCATGCGAATCCACTGGGCGATCCGCGATGCCTATCTGCACGGCGCCGCGCAGGTACCCGAAAACCTCGATTGGCGGGGCAGCAACAAGATGATACCGCTGGAGATGAGCCCGGCCGTAGGAGTCGTCGAGCAACGTCATTACGTTCTTAATTGGCTTGTGAACTTCCTTGATCCTGAGAATTGGGACAACGTCGACACCCCCACTTAGCGAATACTCCGCAGGGGGTCGTCGAACTTCTGGGCGATCCAGGAATTCGCTTGCCGCTCCTCGCGCGGTCCATCACATTGATGGAAATCTCGACCGATCCCGGAGCTTGCTGATGTGCTCGCGA
>JAHELS010000098.1 GCA_024644085.1 Rhodopirellula sp. | reverse complement strand
CCCACGGCTGCAACAATCCCTCGCGAGTCAACACGAGGCGAAACGGCCCCGGACCGCTGTCGTCACCCGCACGAGATGGGTAGACGGGCGAGAGTTCACCAAGTGGGGTCTCCGAGAAATGTTGTCCCGCGAACGATTCCTGGCCACCAAGAAACAGCAAACCGCCGCCGCGCGAACCAACGAAGCGCCGCAACAATAACATCTGGTCCTGGGAAAAGAAATCGCTCTCGATGTCGTCGAGAATCACGGCGTGATAGGCAAACAATTCTTCTGCTGATTCGGGGAATCCATCGCTCACGTCGTCCGGCTCGACGACGTTCGCCGGCGGAAGTCGAATGATGACAGGCTCATCGTATTGCTGCGCCGTTTCTTCTTCATCATCACCAAGGCCGGCGAACAATGGATTGGTGTCATTGACGCCCTTGTCCCGAAAGCTGAATTTCGGTTCCTTGTTCGCGATCCGAATCAGACCGGTCATCTGGACCTCGGCGTCTTCCTCGAGCGCTCGCCGCAAAAACTTGAACTCCCAATTCGGACGGCCCGCCAAATACAGAATTCGGTAGGGGCCGGTTTTGCGATCAATCGTCACGATGCGGAGATTGTTCAGCAGAGTCGCTTCCTTGCTGTCCGCCACCGATTCCGGCGTTGGCTCCTCCATTGCATCCCGATCGTTTTCAGTAAAAACGGAGGCTTCGTAAAAGCGAACACCGCTCTTTTCAGGTCGAAACCGAAATCGCACTGCCTGGGGCTCTCCGCCATCTCCCAAAACCGCGGATTGTTCCTGCACAACCTGTCCGCTTTCGAGATCACGCAATTCGACGAAAACCTTTTCATCGGGCATGCCGACTGCATCGAACGAGACCTTGACGGTCATCGGCGCCGACTCGAAATCAGTTTGACGAACGCTGACATCTGCGATTCGCAAATCGAGAACCTCGCCGTCGGATGCCGGCAGCACCGGGTAAACGGGAAACCCCAGCGCTGACCAATCGAAGTCCGCCGCGGGCGGGTCGGTCAAATTGCCATCGGTGAACAGGATCGTACCGGCGACCGGTCGATCGGCAAACCTTTCCGACAGCGACCGCAGACTGCTGGCCATCGACGAAACGTAGCCCTCGGAATCAAGGCTCGCCAGATCCTCGACACTCTCGAGCCGCGCATCAAAGGCATACTGACGAACATCGAAGTCCTGCGCCAGCCGGACTCGCCAAGCAGAATCATCCTCGAGTAAACCGGCCACCTGTTGATACCGGCTCGATTCGTCGGCCGCCGATTTCAATTGCATACTCTGGCTGTTGTCGACCAGGATCGGGAGCAGGTTGGCTTGGGGACGCGGCCGGGTTCCGCTACGCATCGGCTCGAGCAAACAAACGGCCAGTAACACAATGGCGAAAAGCTTCAATAACGCCGCAGCCAATCGAACGGGCGCGGTCGTATCGGGTCGCGTGTAGCTCCACACCACCAATGCAAAGAATACGATTCCGATCGCAAGCGCCGGCCACTTCCAATGAGGCATTCCCCATAGCAATTCGCCGCTGGCCGCCAACGGCATCCCCTTCGGCGCCGACGCCACCACCCACACCCATGAGAACGATGCCATCAACGACCGCTCCCAAGACTTTCGTAATACTTGCGGACCGCGTCGGTGTATTCAGCCGGGACGGGGTCGCGATCGATCGGAACCGGTGCGTGTTTATCCGCGGACCGTCGAAGCAATTCCTCGGAAACGTTTCGTTTTAATTCGCGCAGCGGCTCGGCGATCAATTTGTCGACCAATTCCCATTGCGGTTCCTTGCTGTGTCGGCGGAATTCAAGGCGGACATCACGGGCGCGATCGCGGACGCGCGCGGCCTGGGAACGCAACTCCGGATCCTCCACAAGTTCTTCCACGTCACGCAGCCCGTCGGACCAGTCGCGGAAATCATCGCCGGTCAATGGAGCGGCCTGCGGGTTCTCGGCCGCGTAACGGCTTAACGCGCCGCCCGAGCGATTGGGTTGACCACTCGGCTGACCAGCGCGTTCGCCCTGCTGTCGCTGTGACGGATCGCGCGGCTGACCCGTTTCGCCTTGACCTGTTTCGCTTTGACCTTGACCCGATTGCTCACCCTGCTGCTGGCTCTGAGACTGCTGTGACCCTGACTGCTGAGATTGCTGCTGGCCCGATTGCTGGCCGGGTTGCTGCCCCGATTCCTGACCGGATTGTTGCTCACCGGGCTGCTGCGACTGTGGATCTTGAGCATCCGATTCGCTCTGCTGCGGTTCACCCTGCTGACCACCACTTCCCTGCTGCTGCTGAGATTGTTGATCTTGCTGCTGCGGATCTTGTTGCGATTGTTGTGAACCCTGGCCCGATTGCTCGTCCGCAGGCTGCCCTTGCTGCTGCGATGACTGCTGGCCGTCTCGCGATTGCCGGCCCTCGGATTGATCCTCGGATTGATCCTCGCCGGGCTCGCCGGGTTGTTGACCCTGCTGTGACGATTGCGGATTGTTTCGCTCGATCTCGCTATCAAGATCGCGTTCGAGTCGTTCGAGTTCACTCAGCGCCCGCTGGAGTGCCTTCGTTTGATCGCCGAGCACCGACGACGCGGCTTCTTCCAATTCTTCGCGCAGCTGGCCGATGCCTTCCGCCGCGGCATCCTCGACGTCGCGTGCCTGAGGATCGAAACCGCGACGCAATAATTCAGCCGCCTCACTCAGCTGGCGATCGGTTTGCCTTTGATGCGTTCGACGAAAGCTGTCGTAAAGCTTTTGTGCGAGCAACGGTTCGGCCGTTTCCGCCTGCTCGACAGTTTCCTGCATCTGCTCGAGCAGTTCCCCCAACCGCTCGCGTTGTCCTTCGAGTTCCTGCTCGACCTCTTCACGGTCGTCGGCGCCGCGGAGACCCGTGGTGTCCTGAGGCTGGTTCATCTCATCGAGTTTTTCCGACAGATCCTGCTGACGTTGATCGAGCTCCTGGGCGTCGTTACGCATCTCGCGAACCGCCTCGTTGAACTGTCCCGCAGCTTTCTCGCGGAACTCGTCTCGCATTTCTTCAAATTCACGCTCAGCGCGACGTCCCGCAGTCAATGCTTCGGAAGCATCGTTTTGTTGCAGCGCATCGCTTGCTTGGCGTACATTCTCGCGAGTTTCTTCAAGCCGCTCGCTCGCCTCGGCCATCTGCTCCTGATTCTCGGGCGATTGCATGCGTTCGTTCAGCTCGTCGGTTTCCCGCAGCAGATCTTGCTGCTGCTCTCGAAGCCGCTTGAGTTGCCGCTCGATTTCTTCCTTTTCCTCTTCCGAATCGGCCTGTTCGAGTGCTGATTGCAGTTGAGCTAACTCCTTGTTCAAGTCTTCCTGGCGTCGAGCCAATTCGCGCAGCCGGTTCAGGACCTGACGGATCTCTCGCTGCTGTTGCTCTTCCTCGCTCGTCTCTTCGGCCTGCTGCTGGGTTTGATACCGGTTTTCATCCTGTTTTATTTCCAGTTCATCGATCTGTTGTTGGCGCCGCTGTTGGGACGCGCTCGGTTGGCCCTGGCTCTGTTGCTGTTGTGATCGGACGATTTGGAACTCACGTGCGCGCAGTTTCAACAGTCCACCGTAGGCGCCTTGTTCGGCCGCCATCGCCGGGTGCAGCGGCCCGGTATCGGAGTTGTCCGCCGCGGTGGTCAACTCATTGATTGCCGTTTGCATTTGACCACGAGCTTCGTCGACATATTGCAACGATTGCTCATCACGAATTTCTGACGCCAATTCGTCGAGCTGAGCCAGCGCATCTGCCTGGGAATCTCGTATCAGGCTCACGTTGTCGACGTACCTGTCCGATCTCTTGACGCCGCGCTCGTCTCGAATCACTCGCCATGTCGCGTTGATGATCTCTTTTTGCAGCTCCGCCAACTGTTCGGCCTGCTGGCCGTTCTGACTTTGCTGCTGTTGCTGCTGCGATTGCCCTCCCGGCGGCGGCTCGCCCTCACGGAAAATCTCCTCGAATGGACGAACTTCGGCGAAATACATGTCGCTGTGGGTGCGTCGCAATTCGCCATCGGGACCGAAGTCTTCGGCCCAGAAATGGTACGAGAGCAATTGGTCCGGTTCCGCCTTGAGTTCCTCGAACTCGATCATATGGTCAATTGCATTCTTTGCGCCGCGAGGAATGTTCTCGCCGAGGGTGATCTCCTTCGGCGGCTGCGTTGCGAAGGTGTACGCCAACCCCACTTTGGCCACGCCGAAATCATCGCGAACCTCGGCGGCAATCGGCAGTTCCTCGAGCGGCGAAACGCTGGTGTCGCCCGCAGCGGTCAACTTCAAGGTTGGCGCCTTGTTGGGCAGCACGCGTGCAATGAGTTCCGGCGGGTATTTGTTCTTGCGCCCCGCTTCGTCGACCAATTCCAATTTCAGCCGCTGGGTCTCACGGAGATCGAGCTTGGCCGACACAGCACCGGGCATGTCATCGTCGGCGACCAATTCAATCCGCGAACCATCCCGCGAAACCAGCTCAGCCGAGGAGACCGCTTTGTTCAGAAAACAGATCCACGTGACCTGTGTACCTTCGACCGCCGAGACGCGAAACGTATCCTCGACCCGTTTTTCGCTCAATCCTGTGTATTGCGGGTACTCGAGATTCGCATCGCTGCGGACCAGCGACGGATGCTCGAACACATCGACGCTGTAGCTTTCACTTTCAAAATCGGGTGTCACAACACGATATGTGAATTTTTGATCGACCGAAGAAACAAACCCTCCGACAACGGGATCGTCGAGGTTCTGTCGCATTGTGATTCGACGTTCCGATCCATCTTCGGCAACACAAACCAGGTCCGCTTCGTCCGGAACCCAGCCACCGAACCGCGCCGTAACAACGAGACTTGTACCCCGTTCCACTTCCGTATTCCCGGGGACAATTTCGACATCAAACGATTCCTCAATGCTCGATGCGCCCAATGTCAATTCCGGATCGGGGGCTGCGACCGCGAGCATCCCCAGAACAACAGCGAGGAACAATGTCGCACCAAGTCCCGACAAACGGCTCCAGATGACTTTTCCCGATGGCACCGTGTCGGCCCAACGGTGTGTCCGCGAGTGATCGCGTGCTTCCTTGATGACGCGTTGCTGCAAGTATCCAAGTTCGTTGTCTTTTTGGCTCAGCGCCGTCAACAATCGTTGATCGAGAGTCGGAAACTTCTCTTCAATCTGTTTCGCGACATCACGCGGGTCGCGGTAGCTGAGCCTGCAAAGCAATGCGGCAATGATCGCGACCCCAGCGACGACGCCCAGCAGCACCAGCGCGAGTGTCGATCCGGCGACACGCCCCTCTTCGACCTGTTGTCGGAGCAACCATCCCGAGACGCCGCCCACGATAGCGATGCCGGCAAACGCGTCCCAAAAACGGATTCTGCGAAGCCCTGCGGTAACAGGCGCGATACGATCAAGCAATGCATCATTCATAAGATTCTCCGTATTCGCAGTCGATCGAGATCGATCCGCACAATCACGCTCCTTCCAACTCCAATCCCTCGCCCGGTCGTCGCCGACTCCAAATCGCCCCCAGGACCGTCTCCAAAGCCAGGAATCCAATCGCACCGACCAACAGCCATTGCCAAACCTTTTGACTCTCTTCGAGTTCACGGTCACGCAGCTGTCGTTGGCTCGTGCGGATCTGGTCCGTTGTCATGTTCTTGCCAAGGACGATTCCGAAACGCTCCAACTCATCTTCATCAAGGGCTTCGGTTCGGCTTTCGGACTCGCTCAAGTTTACCGCGAAAGTCCGGCGGGTTTCCCCATCGCGATACTGATAAATCCCCGGCTGGTCGATTCTGTCGAGATCCTCGAGGCTGATGTACTCCAGCGACGTCCCGGCGGGATCCGTGATCATGGCGGTGGGGGACGGCGGATACCCGATCTTTTGGCCAACGATGTATCGATCTGATTCGCTTCCTCGTTGTCGTGAATCAAAGAAGCTGAACACGAGGGGAATGAATTTTGTCGACAGCGCCAACTGGCTTTCGGCCGGTTGCCAACCCGCCGAAAGCAAAAAGATGCGTCCATCGCCAACGGTATATTCCACCAGCGCCGGATCGCCGTCATCAAAATCCGCGATCACTTTCCACCGGTCATCCAGATTCGTAAGTCGTCGATGCGACCAAAAGCGGATTTTCGTAAAATCATTGAACTTCGGATCCGCCATCGACTCGAAAAGCGAATGTTGAAAGTTTATTTTCGACAACATCGCGTAATCATCGATCTTCGCTTCGGCGATCTGCAATTCCGAGTCGGTCAACGCATTGATGCTGGCAGCCACGCCAGCGGATTGACGTTGATCGGACATCACGACGAGCAATCGGCCACCCGATGAGACATACTCTTTTAAACTTGCGGCAACGTCGTCCGATACGCCCTGTTCCAGAACTACCAACGGAACGAGGCTCGGATCGAGCCTTTGCCCAAGCTGGTCAGCGTCGATGGATTCAACACTGACAGTCCGACGCACGTTGCTGAGCGGAACTCGCTGCAGGTAGTAAAACGAACTTTCCCGCGGCTCGGCGTCCGAGGGACCAACGTGGAAAAGCGAGAGTGACTCTGGCTGAGGGCTAACAATGTATCGAGTGTTGTCGAATGAGTGATCATCACCCTGGACAACGAGCGAGGTCACTCCGGTCACAGGAATCGGCATCCGCACCACGCGCGACTCGCCGCGCGGTACGTGGACCGGCAATTCCGCTAACTCGGCCGGCGTCAGCGCGTCGTCGCCCTCAGACTCGGCTGCGCTATCCTTGACCCAGCGAATGCGAAAACGCGTTTCGGTCGCATCGCTTGAATTTGCAACGCGGACTCGGACTCGATCGCGGTCGGACTCTACGTCGGGCGACTCCTCCAATATCACTGCGGAGGCGTTGGTGCGTTTGTTTGGTGTTATCTTTCGAACGTCGAGGCGTAATTCGCGTGGCCATGCGTAGACCTGCAAATTTTCGACCTGGCTCCCGGATTGCAAATCACTGATCAAGACCAGGTGCGCCGGTCTCACGGGCGCCGTCCGCGCCGCCGCAGAATCCTCGCCGTCGAGCGCGACAGGCTTCGTGCCGTCGGACTCGAACGCCACCGCCTGGTCACCGGCGAAACTGATCGCCCGGCCGAGATCGGTTGAGTGCCACGTTGGCGCCGTATCCTTCAGCATCGATTTAGCCGTCGCCTTGACTTTGTCCATTGGAATACGGCTCGACTGTTCAAATCCAAGCAGCGTGCTTGGCTGCGAATCGAAGGTAACGATGGCAAGCCGATCGGCGGGGCGCAAATCGTCAATCAATGCGTTGGCTTCGTCGAGCACTTGCTGCCACATTCCCGTCCGCTGCATGCTTGCGCTCGTGTCGACCAACAACATCAACCTACGACCCGGCAACTCGGAATCCGAAAGTGTGGCACTTCGCAGAAATGGCCTGGCGAAGGCCGCAGCCAGCAGCATCAAGGCAAGTGCTCGGATCAACAACAACGGCCAATTGTCCAACCGGCTCCGACGTGTCAGCCGCGGCGGCGTCGGCCGCAGGAACATCAGCGAACTGAACTCGACCTGTCCCCGGGGCTGGCGACGGATCAGGTGAAACAGAATCGGCAAACTGATCGCGAGCGCGCCGAGAAAATACAAGGGTGCAAGGAGACTCATGATCCACCGCCTCCGCTGCCCTGCCCTCGACCGCCAAACCCGGCGCGGCGGGCACTGGCCAACATCCCCGTGCGAGCCGTGCCAACACTGCGATGTCGCTGGGTATTAACGAGCTGAAACAAGGCTCCTTCGAGCGGCTGGTCCGTCGAAATCTCAAACAGAGCAACGCCAAGCGCGTCACAGATTGCCTTCAGTTCCCCGCGGTGCTGCTCGAACTGCTCGCAATACATTTCTCGCGCCGCATCCGGATCCAGGTAGATCTCGCGTCCCGTTTCCATGTCGACCACCATGCTGGGCGAATCGAGCTTGAGTTCCAATTCGGTCGGATCGAGCGTTCTCAGTATCAAGACCTCATGGCCTCGTGATCGAAGGTAAGCAAGATTCGTTCTCAACGTCGCCACCGGGGCCAACATGTCCGAAACGAGCACAATCAAGCCGCGACGTCGAACCAGCGACGCGATTTGTTTCAGCGGATTGTCGAGATCCGTTCCGCGACCGGCGACTTCGCGCGAGAGCGAAACCATTAATTGTCGAAAATGCCCCTCTCGTTGGCGCGCACTGATGAACTCGCCGATTTTCTCATCAAATGTCATCAACCCGACGCTGTCGCGTTGCAACGTCAAGAAATAGGCAAACGTCGCAACCAACGTCCTCGCATACTCGATCTTCGTGTACGCAAGCGACCCGAATCCCATCGACTTGCTCTGGTCCAACACCAGGTAACAACGGCGATTGGTTTCGTCTTCGAACTTTTTGATGTAGTAACGGTCCGACCTGGCAAACAATTTCCAATCGAGTCCGCGCAAATCGTCGCCGACCGTGTACGGGCGATACTCGCTGAATTCAACCGAGAATCCGTGAAACGGACTGCGATGCAGCCCGTTGTAAAAACCCTCGACGACTGCCTTGGCGCGCAAAGGCAGACTCTTGATACGCATCACGGCCATCGGATCGATCGCCGCCGCGTTGCCCTCGCCCGACGTTGGGCTTGCCACCGCCGACATCAGGTCGCCGTCGTCGGAACGGTCGACAGCAGACGATCGATCACATCCTCGATCGTCACCCCCTCCGCCTCCGCCTTGTAGCTCAACAGCACGCGGTGACGCAGGGTTGGATGGGCCAGCGCGCGAATATCTTCCATGCTGACGTGAGCCTTGCCTTGCAAAAGCGCCCGCGCCTTGGCACCGAGAACCAACGTCTGCGCCGCTCGCAGACCTGCACCCCAGCTGACCCATTCATCCACGAAATCCGCCGCACCATCGCGACCGGGGCGTGTTGCCGCGGCCAAACGGACGGCGTAAGCACCAACCTCGTCAGCGATCGGCACCTTTCGCACCGCCTCGTGAAATCGCATCACGTCGTCGCCGGTGAACAATGGTTCGATCGGCTCGGGATTCGATGACGTCGTCCGCAGCACCACATCCAATTCTTCCTCAGGCGGCAGGTAATCGATCAATACGTTGAACATGAATCGATCGAGTTGCGCTTCGGGAAGCGGATAGGTACCTTCCATCTCGATCGGATTCTGCGTCGCCAAAACAAAGAATGGCTGCTCAAGCTTATAGCGGCGTCCCGCGGCAGTGACCTGGTGTTCCTGCATCGCCTCGAGCAGGGCCGCTTGCGTCTTGGGGGGCGTGCGATTGATCTCGTCCGCCAAAATCACATTGGCAAAAATCGGGCCCTTTACGAATTGCAATTGCCGTCCACCCTCGACCGTCTGTTCGAGAATTTCAGTTCCCGTGATGTCTGCCGGCATCAAATCGGGTGTGAACTGAATACGCTGGAACTTCAAGTGAAATATCTGCGAGACGCTTCGCACCAGCAGCGTCTTGGCGAGTCCGGGTGCACCCGTGATCAAACAATGGCCACCGGCGAAAAGGCAGATCAACAGCTGCTCGATCACATCCTGTTGACCGACGATGACCTTCGATAGCTCGGTCGCGATTCGGTCGCGTCCTTCTCGGATCTGTTGGACAACCCGAGCTTCGTCTTCGACGGACATGGTTTCGGCAGGCATTGGCGATCGAGATTTGAGTGGGAAAAATATTCGATGAAACCGCCAATATAGCCATTAGGACCGCGGAAAAAGGCCGGCATCGCGCGAAATCGACCGCGGCATTCCTTATTGCGTCAATTCCGCACGAATAAACAACTCCTCGATCGCAAGGTCCGCAGCCGACTCATAATCGGCCGAATCAACCTCCACCCGCGAGGGCGTCGCCTTTTTGACCGAGGGCCCGGATACGTCGGTCAAACGATCAGGCGTTTCGCTTTTCGGCAACCTCAATGAATCGCCATCGACGGCAACGTCGTCCAGAACGCGACCTGCGTGAACCGCTGTGATAGGGGGCGACGCGTTGGCGACGACGAGCTCGCCGGCGAGTTGTCGGCCGAGTTGTCTGCCGAGTTCGTTGATCACGTTCAATACGTCGAGAGCCGACGCCGTGTTACTGCCGTTGACGTCGTAATACCTTGACGGCAATTCGGCGGCGCTGGTCGGCGGCAGCAATACAACGGGCTGGGTCGCTGCCTCGCCCAGGAGGGTGATGATCTGCAGCGCATCGAGGCTGGTCGTTCCCTCTTCGAAATTCACGTCAGTGCGCTCAAGAGGGTTTTGGTGCGGGCGGGTGTTGATGACCTGAACGGTCGCGGCCCCGCTGACGACAACGTGATTCTGTTGGCCGCCGACAAAAATCGGCTCGTTCACCGTCCACGCCGCGCCGGAATACTCAACGGTATCATCCTCGTCGTGAACCACCGTCAAGGTATTACCCGCATCGGTAGAGTCGATCACGCTCTGGCCGTCGATCACCAGCTCGTTGGGACTCGCTCCGACTATGTTGATCACTTCGACGTCGGAGATCATGTTCTGCGCCGAATCGGTCAAGTCCAAAGTCTGGTCGCTGTCGATCAACCACAACGAGTCGGTACCAGTACTCCCATCAAACATCATTGGCACCGGTGTCGGCTGAGCGGACGCGAGATTGCCGAGTCCGACCATGTCATCGCCAGCGGTGCCGACGAAGTTCCAACCTGAAATCGCGGTTCCGGGTGAGCGAAATACTTCCACGCCTCCCTGGGACAAAACCACTTCGCTGTTCTCGGACCGGACCTCGGCATCGCCGAACATCAGATCGACAAGCAAGGTCGTACCCGCGCCACCGTCGACAAGCGAAACGAAATAATCCTCGACCTCGCCGTCGCTAGCCGAACCACTCGGTCCCAGGCCTCCAGTGGAACTGAGCCGAAAACGCGCGTACGTGTCGCCAGGTGATGCGCCGGAGGGAATCGTGAAGCTGACGAGGTTCTCGCCGGCAACCAGGTCGCGACTGACCGCAAACAGTTGCTCTCCCGCATCTGCCCAGCTACCGTTCCGGTCGAAGTCGATCCACCCATCGAGCTTGCCAGGCGCTGAGGCGGTCACCAGCGCGGTGGCCACGACATCACCCTCGGGCGTTGCCACAAGATCGGTCACCCACACGACTCCGTCCTCGTCAATCCCGTCTCCATCAGCGTCCACACTGGGTTGGCCGTCGGATTCCGTGTCGATCAGGCTGCCGAGAAATAAAGCCGACTCTGCATGGCGCGCGCCATCGGGAAGCAGCGTCGGGTAGGGCGAGGGCGCGTCGCCGAAATCATCGTCCGTCATCACCCCGAACTCGTCCATGATTGCCTGGACATCGGCTTGCGTCGCGAATCCGTCGCCGTTCACATCGAAGAACGTCGTCACCGCGCCCGGCGGCACGTCCGGAAGCTTCCCCGTCACCGGATCACTTACGTTTCGCTCTGTCAATTCCGTCTGAAGGGTATTGAGGTCGCGCAATAACGCGAGTAAGCCTGCATTGCCGTCTTCGCCGTCATTGTTCACGTCGAACCGGTTCACCGGATTCTGGTACGGCCGTGGCACACTCGAGAGAATGTTTGCGGTCACCATCCCAAACCGATCATCGCCCAGCTCGAGTGGATCATCGTCAAGGTCAATCAACACGTCGAGCGACTCGAGTGCGTCACTGCCCACTGGATACAGTAACACGTCCGCGCTCGTCGGAAACGCAGCCGTAAACGTCACGCCGGATTGTGCATTGACCGCCTGCAAACAAATACTGAACGCGTGAAAGTTTAAGCCGTCAAACGGGATGCCATTCAGAGCTGCACGCTCGGCGATGCTTGCAAAAAAATCGTCGGAAACGCCGCCCGTGTCCGCAAAAACATTGGGGCCATTCGGGTTATAAGTCCCCGACTGTAGGATATTGTAGACCTCCATGTCATTGAACGACGAACTGTGGAAGTCGACCGCGGTGACAAACGCTTCCGGGTTGACACCTTGGTTGGGATCGTTGTTGACGTATGCCGGTATGTGCTGAGCAACGGAATCGATGGGTGGTCCAATCAAACCCGACGTGTCAATGAAGACGTTCGGAATGTCCGTCAGGGCCAGCGCATCGTCGAGATATCGCACCGACAACACGATTTGCGTGTCACTTGGCATCAATACCTCGACTTCGACCACACTGGGATCAATATCCAACACTTCGGCGATCGCCGTGCCCACGGATCGCGCCGTGTTGATTCCGAACTCCTCCAACGTGATCATTCTCGTTTCGGTGGTACCTTCGGCTCCAACTAGCAATGATCCACCGGTAAGAAAATCAAGATCGCCGATCAACCTAAGCTCTGTCCGTTCCGTGACGACCGGAATGAAGGCGCCGGCAGCGTTGGAGATGATGTCGGCATGCATCGCCCACAAACCCTGCTGGTCCGTGCCCGTGCGAAGGTCGTCGTACTGGACCTGCAACTTGACCCGCTCACCCTCGTCGACTTCAAAGACCCGATTGGCGTCGAGAATCGATGCTCCGTTTTGCGTGACATCCAGTTCGAAGGCAATTGTCTCCCCTACCAATAACCGACGATCTTCCAGCCGTTCGAAGCCGATCGACCACTTGCGATTGAATTTGCGGCGACTTACCCGAACCATTGCGAGACGCTCCCGTTGAAAATTCCCCTGGAGCACGCACGGACGGAACCCCCATGGCCCCCATCTTACCGGCCCCCTGTTCGGCTTTCAAATAGAATCCACGGCTTTCACATCACCCAACATCGCGAGAGAACACCATGGAAACCGCGGCCTCTGTGATCATCGATCGACCGATCGAGCAAGTGTTCAAGTTGACCAACGATCACGTACCCGAGTGGAGCATCGTCGTTGTAAGCGAAGAGGTGATCGAAAAGACTCCCCAGGGCGTAGGGACAAAGTTTCGCACGGTCACGGAGGATTACAATCGAACCATGGAGTTCGACGGGACGGTCACCAAGTATGATCCGCCACATGCCAGCACAGTCGAATTGAAAAGCGACGCGTTTGACATTGTTGCCGAGTACACGTTCGAGGAAGTCATCGACAAGACGAGAGTGACTCAGAAGTCGGTGGTAACCGGGAAAGGTTTTTTCAAGGTGATTCTTTGGGCGATGGGATGGACAATGAGATCGTCGAGTTGCAAAGCGCTGCAGAAAGAACTCGACAGCTTGAAGAGTTTCTGCGAACGACATCCCGAGGATTGAGCAAGAAAACCCGAGTGAGTAACAGAATCCGAAGTCAGCAACAGCATCCGATCCTCAACCGGCGTCGAACATGATGGACGAAGAAAACCCCTACGAATCACCGCCGCATCGTGATCGCCCGGCGGGACCCATGACGGTGCTTCGGAGCGTTGTTATCGTTTTCACATTGACCGCCGCCGGAGGATTGCTCGGGGCGATTGTCGGCGGAGCGCTCGGTGCGTTTCTACCCAGCTATTACCGCGGCGTCTTCGCCGGGGGTAACGATCCCGGGTTCGACCCGCTCGCCGTGGGGATCGGTCTCGGCCTGACCCAGGGGATGGTGTTCGGCGGAGTGATTGGTTTGATCATGGTGGCGATTTCTTACTGGTTCCATGCGCGCCCGCAGAATCGCCGTGATGCCGATGCGTGAGAAAATTTGGACTGTGGCGACAACGATCGGGCGCGTCGCCGTCGCTGTGGTGACAATTTATCTCTGCGTGATGATGATCGAGCATGGAGGATGGTGGGTCGTCGCATTCATCATCTGGCTTCCGGTCAATTTCGTCGTCACGGCCGCTTACGGCGACGCGACCCCGGATAAGCCCAATGACAATGCCGAGTCATCCACCTGGGGTGTCTAACGCGCACCAGCATGAATGCTGTCACGCCGAATCGGACGCAATTCTGATGGTGCGGCGTTGAATCAAGTCCGCCCTCGAATCTGTCTTGCGGCGTTCAACGCTTCTTTTTCGTGAACACACGCTTCAACAGTGTGCCGACGCCGCCGGCCCGTTCCCCGCTGGTTTCGTGCGGGCTCGACTGTTCGTGAGCGCTCGATTGGCGAAACGTCTCAGCATGATTCGATTCCCAGTCCTGTTCGGCCGTCTCCCAGCCGACGTCATATCCCATCTGCTCACTCAGAAAATACTTGTGCTTTTCAATTTCCGCGACTTCTGCCGGGCTGCGGTCGACGTTTGTCTGATTCATCTCTGTGACTGCCAATTCGTTAGGAGCTAGACGTACCAATCACCAAAATTGCTGATGATTGAATCGACGGGTTTCTACTCATTGTTGCGCCGCGGTCAAGGTCGGTTTCTGCGACCGATTCACTCGCGACCTCTAATGGACGATTGGAATCCATTGGTTCATGCACGAGGATCGATAGTCGCCCTTCGTAAAAACGTTTCATCCTGCTATCTCCGCAATCAAAATCAAAGTGCGGCAATTTCCCGGCAACGGCGGACGATTCGGGCGCGCCACCGCCTGCTAGCATTCATGGGAATTTGACACGGCCACTCGACCGGCGGCCCCGACCGGTGGCCCCGACCGGCGGCATCGACCGACCGGCCCCGACCGGCGGCATCGACGTCATCGCGTGGCTATGCCCGGCATGCCGCAGCGGCGGCCCGCATGTTCTCCATGCTCTCCCTTACCAGCCGCTCGACGCCGGGCGAATAATCGAATACTTCGACGCTGACCCAATCGTCGTAACCAATCTCGTTGAGCGCGGCAAAAATTGGGACGAAATCGACCTCACCCATCCCCGGGCCCCTGCGATTGGGATCGTTGGCGTGAAAGTGGATCATCGCGTCGGAGTTGTCACGAATGATCTGGGGAACCGGCGTCGCTTCGTCGCTCATTGCTTTGACGTCCAAGTGCAGTTGCACCAACGGATGGTCAATCATTGCCTGAAGTTTCCGAGCTTCGGCTGCCGTATTGAGAAAATTCCCTTCTTCGTGGCCGAGCGGCTCGAGTGCGATTCGAACGGACCGGCGTTCGAGTTCGGGCGTGGCCGCACGAACCACTTCGGCGGCATTCTCCATTGCCGAGTCCATCGATTGGCCGTCGGGAACGTTGCGCTGTTGAGGCGAACCCAGGACCATGATGCCGCCACCGATGTCGCTGCAAAGACGAACAAGCTCACAAAGATACTCGCTCGTCCGTTGTCGTGTTTCGACGTCGGTCGTGGTCAGGTGCAATCCTTCGGTCTTGGCTAACAACCAATGCAGACCGACGATTTCAAATCCCGCCACTTCGACCTGGCGGCGGTAGTTGGAACGATCGTCCGAGGTGAACGAAACGATATCGTCGGTCAACATGAAGGGAGCGACCTCCCAGCCCGTGTATCCCACCTCGCGCGCAAGCGCCAGCGCCTGTTCCAAGGGCCACTCGCCAAACGTCTCATTACAAATCGCGAACTTCATCGATCAGCCAACAAGTGTTTTCAACATCGGGAACTTGGCGAGAATCTGGTCCATCACTTCGTCGCCCGCCTTCTCTTTCAAGAAGCCGATCACCATGGAAACGAACCCGCCCATCTGATCACTCTTGATACCCGACGCGCTCAATGCGGCACCGAGTTCGAGTCCGCCTCCCGCCGATCCGCCCAGTGCGCTCGAAGCCATTCCGGAAAGCTGGCCCAACATTCCGCCGCCGCCCTGACTCGGCGAAGGCTCCTCAGCGCCCTTGGATGCAGCTTCGCCGGCGCCCGGCACGGCGTCGGTGATCTTGGAAAACAAATCATCACCCGCATGTTCCTTGATCATCGCCATCGCTTTCCCGGTCGCCGAATTGGCAACCGAAGCGTCGAGACCAAGTTTTCCAGTCAACTGTGCAATGAGTTCGTCCATGTCTTGACTCCCGAAAATCAGCAAATGAATTGAATCCGATAACGCCGCTGTATCTTCGAGCAACGCGCATGCATCGACAACCGGTGAGGCAGTGGATTGTTACTGCGATGCCGCCTGCGGAGCAACAAATTCAATCGCGGTATCACTGAACGGTGGTGTCTGTGACAGTTTTCCGATGCGAAAATTATCAATCCAAACCGCGGGTTTGACGTTCGATTTCGGCGACCCGAGCATGACACCCACCTGGATACTTTCGCCCACTTGGCCCGTGTACTCAATACGACCACTCTTGTTGACGTCCCCGGCACGCAAGACCCAGCGAAACGAAGCTTGCTCGACCGGATCGCGCAACACCGCGAGCGTTGTAAAAGTTCCTTGCGGAGGTGTGAACGTCGCAAGAACCTGGTCAAAAACTTGCAGTTGCAGCTTGTTTCGCTGTGACGTCAATCGGACCCTCAGTGGTCCGACGATCATTCCCGCGAAGCTGGAAATGTTTGATGGACGGATGTTGGTATCCAAAGCAACGGCATGATCAGCCAACAACCTCCACTGGGTCGCGACCAATTGGCTACTTGTCACATTTCCTTTCTTGCCAATCAAAAAAAGTCGTCCATCGCGGACCGTGGAAACCGCACCGCCTCGTCGAATCTCGAATGACTCAGCGATCGGCCTCGAGAAATCGATGACGCTATCAAGTCCGTCGAGCCAGTTGTCCGGCAACGCTATCACCGGCGCAATCGCGCCTCGAAGTTCGATGTCGGTTGACGGCAGTGCGAGTTCAGATTTCCCCGAGAAGCCGCCACCCGAATTTCGACGCGAACGTCGTTTCGGAGTGCTGGCCGGCGGCGATTCGGAAAGGGCTTCCATAGCCGAGCGCCGATCGGGGGCGATCAGCGCCCGTTGATCGCGACTCGGCGCCGGCGAGTAAGAGCGGCCGGAAGTCTGCAATGCCATCGGGCGTACGGCCTGTTTCGTGGTGTCACGCATGTGGGTGTATACCACCGCTGTGATCGCAGCGAGTAAAAGGATCGAGATCGACGCACCGTGAACCCGCCAGTCATTGATCCAGGATTTGCGTTTCGGCCTACGGCCTCGCGGTCTTCGACTCGGCGGGGCTTTTCCAGCACGTGGCGTTGCACCGGTTTCAATTTCGAATGCGGGTGCAGCGGCGGCGATGTCGACGGGGTTTCGAAGTTGCTCGTCGTATTCCCGCCGAGCGCGATCGTCCATCAAAGTGCGACGCGCCCGCGCGACCTCGTTCAGCAACTTCTGCACTGCCTCGCGATTCGGCCCGCCCGCCAATTGATGCAAATAGGCCGCTCGCAACTTGGCGGCTTCGTCAATCGCCGCCGTACTGGATTCAAATTCCCGGAGATCCAGTAATCGGTAATGGTTCGGAGGTTGATCCTCGCGCGGAATCCCGAGCCAGTCGTCGTAGGGATCGAAAGTTTCGGAACTGTCAACCATTCGCGTTCATACTCGGCGCGTGCTGGACCATCCAAACAGGATGTCTCGCCGCGATTCTACACGGCGAGCCGAGCACTCACAGCAATTGTTCGACTTCCACGCTCAATTGCTCGAGTCGATCGCGCCAAGGATGATCGCCCGAATCCATCGTCGAAAGCAATGTGCGAAGCATCCGATGCACATCCGACAAAATGGGTCGCATGGTTTCTTTGTCCGAGGACGTTTTCGCGATCATCACTCGACATTTCGCCAGGTTGTATTGCGAGCGGATCAATAATTCGGCGTGAGCTTCGGTTCCACTTTCCGACCAACGCAGCGGATGCAGCGTTGTCACGAGCTTTCCCCATCCCCAGACGGGTGAGCCACCGCCCTTGCCATCAACGGCCGCAACGAGTTGACTCGACTCGTTCGATTCGATTCCCAGTTGCTGCAGTGTTTCCGCCGCCTCGACTTGCAAAGCGAAAACATTGGGTGTCTCCGTTAAAACCTGTTCTGTCATTTCGAGAGCTGCAACCGGATCCCCCGACGCTCGCAACAATTGCACACTTCGCAATCTGGCGGACTGGAGCGACGACGGGGGAAAGTCATCGTGTGTGATCGCGACCCGATAGAACGCTGCGGCTTGGGCCGCGCATTGCTGTGCGACGGATTCGTCCGAGGCGATCAGGCCAATCTGGCTCCACGCCTCGCCGATCCACATCAAATTGGCAGGTGTTAATTCGGACCCCTCGTTGAGAAAGGGTTGTGACAATTCGATAAGGCCGGCTACGTCATCATCGTCGAGGGTCGATTGAGTCTGCGCACGACGCAGTGCGCCGGTAACGAGGGTCAAAGTCTTCGACGCGAGCTCTTCCGGGCTCCAACCGAGCACGCGGGCCATTTTTGCGGCGGCATCCTGGGCACCCTGCTGATCGCCCGCCTGTCTTCGAGCGGCGAACAGCGCATCAAAGATGTGTCGAGCTGTGACTTCGGATACTTCGATTCCGTCACTGCGTCCTCGACCGGAAACATAGATGGAATCAACGACCGAGTTCTCGGTTCCGGTCAACCAGGATTCCGCCTTTCGTGGATGCCCGCTGTTTAGTTCTATCTGGGCAAGCGACAGCCGTGCGGAGATCGATTCGATCGAGATCGCGGTGACCGATTCCTCCAATGCGGCCAGTCCTCGCGAGAGTATCTCGCGCGTCGCAGCGTGCGTCTCATCGTCGATTGGCTTGCCATCCTCGCTTGCCTTTCTCCGTGCCGCCGCCCAAAGTGCGTTCCCGGCGGCGATCTGGGCAGCAGCGTATTGCTCGGACCCATCTTTCACCTTCAGATACGCCGCGCCGGCCTGTTGCGGATAGTTGAATGCTTCGTAGAGGAAACCGAGGTTCATCCAGATCAAATCGAGTTGGGGATCGACAGGCCAACGTGACGCGATCAGAAGGGTCAGTCGTTGCATCTGCGCCAACTCGCCGACACGCTCGGCGAGCCCCCAATGAGTTTCGCTCGCTTCCTGCATTGCCGCCAGCGCGATCATGGCCGCCTCATGGGTCGAGGGTTCTTCCTTTTCACCCCAGCGGGCAACCGCCTCGCCCATCACCGCCGCTTCGGCCAATCGACCGGCCGTGAAATAGAGATAGGCGAGGAGATACCGCACGCTGTTGATGGTTGCCACATTGGACTCAGCATCGGACTGTAGAATCGCGAACTCATGGAATCGATGCATCTCGGCGATCGTCGATCCAAGTTTCTGGTGGTAGCTCTCGACGTCCGCCGCGCTTTTGGATTTGTCCGCGGCCTTCTTCAGCGTGACCGTTTCCTGGTACGCCTGGAACACCTCCTCGTACGTTGGCGGCTTGCCCGATGATTCGTTGAAGGGAATGGTGATCGCAGGGCGGCCTTGACGCGGCGTCGGCAGTGCGTAGATCGGCGGAAGCGGGACGCGATAGACACCCTCAACCAAGTCACTTGATGACTCCGATTGCTGGTTCACACCGGGCGCCGGCGCGGCCGGCACCGCACTTGCCAGCAAGGTGTCGGCCGCGTCAGTCGTGGTGGTCCCTTCGTGTGGCGAGTCATCGGACCCGATTGCCGACAACTCGGGGATGTCTCGCGCCGCCGAAAGAGCCACGATTTCACGGTCGCTCGATTCGGCAATCGCCTGCTCCGAGCTGTCTCCGCCGGCAATTTGATCTCGGAAGACAAACATGACAATCGAGACGATCAACAGAAGCGCGACCGATGCGATACCGATTCGCGAAACCCACGAAGCGCCGTTCCTCGTTCTGTGAAGTTCGGCACTGCTATGAGATTGCGATTTTGATTCGTCAGATGTCGTTACCACCGGCCGGCTTGAAAGTTCAGGCGATGCAACGTTGTCTGCCGAGATCATTCCACTTTCGTCCATCACGATCATGAATTCGCAGCCGCACTGGCACTGACACGCCTGGCCGACGTCATCAAGCGTCACTTCGTACTCCACGCCGCAATCGGGGCACACGACTGCAACGTCGATCGGCTTTGCGGAATCGTCGACGGCGTTCTCGACCCATGCGCTCTCTGAGTCGGCCGAGAGAGGCTGGCGGAGGACGACACTCGGTACGACGACCGACTGTCCACAATCGCAATCGAGCTGCTCGCCGGCATCCCCGGGATCTGCCTCGTACTCGGCCTTACACGATCCGCAAACGACCTCAATCGGTGCGTTTTCCGAGGTGTGGCAAGCGAACAGGACCGCGCCGCAGTCGCACTCCAGCACATGGCCGATATCGTCCTCGCCCAACTCGTAGGTCGAGTGACAAACGGGGCACTGGCCAACTCTTGTCATTTCAGTTTAGGCGGCGGCTTGAGAGTCAATCCCCAAATGGGCCCGCGCACCGAGTTGCGAGGCCGGGGATTGCGTTTGGCAAACTCGCGCGCCGCCGGCAGGACACCCACATCCTTGTACGTCCCGCCGTGCGCCTTGGCGAGCAGTCGAAATCCCTGGGCATCCTTTGGCTTGACTTCCATCCCCAAGGTGTGGAGCGGGATTTTTGACTGCGGTCGCCCGGCAAAAAACTTTGCCGCATTGTCGGTGAATGCGCCGTCGCCGAGCACAAAGATCACATCAGGT
>JAHELS010000342.1 GCA_024644085.1 Rhodopirellula sp. | reverse complement strand
ACTCCGCGATACTTGTCAAAATGGGCATCGAAGACGAGCGCCTTCAGCGGCGCGCGGGGATCGCCTTGCGGACAAGGCAGATGCTCGACAATGCCGGCGAGCACGTTGTCGATTCCCTCCCCCGTCTTGGCCGAAACAGGGATCGCCGCAAATGGATCGAGTCCTAAATCGGCATCAATCTCTTCGCGAACCCGATCCACGTCTGCGGCCGGCAGGTCGATCTTGTTGATCACGGGCAAGAGTTCCAGATCGTACTCCAGTGCAAGATAAAGGTTGGCGACGGTTTGCGCCTCGACGCCCTGAGATGCGTCAACCACCATCAACGCACCTTCACATGCCATCAAGCTGCGCCGAACCTCGTGCGAAAAGTCGACGTGTCCCGGAGTATCGATCAGATTCAGCAGGTAGTCCTGGCCGTCGGGGGCGCGATACGAAAGCGAGACGGTATTGCTCTTGATCGTGATGCCTCGTTCCCGTTCGATGTCCATCGAGTCGAGCAATTGATCGTGGAACTCACGCTGCGTAACGCCACCGCACGCCTGGATCAGCCGATCGGCGAGAGTTGACTTTCCATGATCAATATGGGCGATGATGCAAAAGTTCCGGATATGTTTCATTCGTCGTTTCTTTGAGTATTCAGGCCGCTCCACTGCACAACGCTACCGGAAACTGGGCGTTTGCGATATCACCGTGTTGGGCCGGGAATCCAGCCGCCCACCTGCGGTGTCGAACCTTGCTGAGTATCGGCAAACCAGATTTTGAGCCGCGTCAACATTTCTTCGCGCTTTGCGGGATGCTTTTCTGCGAGGTTGGTCTGTTCGCCCCCGTCCCGATCCAGGTGGTAGAGTTCGACTTTTTCGTTCTCGAAGGTTCCCTTCGCAGCCTTTGGATGGTTGACGACCAATTTCCATGGTCCATCTCGCATCGCCTCGGAGCGCGCGCCGCCATTGGAGAGAGATGCCCAGAATAAGGGACGTTGCGGCGGCGGTTCTTGTGTGAGCAACAGTGCGGTCAGATCGACGCCGTCGAGCGGGCGGTGCTTGGGCGCTTCGAGGCCAGCCAACGACAATAGCGTCGGCATGATGTCAATGCTGATGCAAGGCGAATCGGTTGATGTACCTGCCGCGATCTTGCCCGGCCACCATGCAATTGCCGGAACACGGTGGCCACCTTCGTAGACGGATCCTTTTCCGCCGCGAAGCTTGGGGCTACCGCTGGGAAAGTCGCGTGACGGCCCATTGTCTGAAAAGAAGAGGACGAATGTTCGCTGATCGATACCGAGATCGACCAACGTCTGACGAATCTGTCCGACGCCCTCATCAATGGGCAATGTCATGCCTTTGTACTTCTCGATTCGTTCCTGCTCGCTGGCCGCTTGCCAACGTTTCCACCCCGATTCTTCGCTACGACGAACCGGGTCTCCCGGAACCTGGACGGGGTTATGGATTGCTTCGTGGGCGACGTAAAGACAGAAAGGGACTCTCTCGTGCTTGCGGATAAACTCGAGGGCATACTTGTTGATCAAGTGGGTCGAATATCCATCTTCATACGTCTCGGTTCGTCCGTGCCACCAATCGTGCTTGCCATGATCGCCGACATGGCTGATGAAATCGATGTTACCACTGTGGTAACCGATGAAGGTGTCAAAACCGTGATTCTGAGGATGGTATTGCGATGAGTTATGCGGATACCCTTGATGCCACTTACCTATCAGCCCGGTCGCGTAATCGGACCGCCTGAACATTTCGGCGAAGGTATTCTCCACCTCCTGGAGCCCCTTCTTATGTTCGGGGTGATCGGCGGCGGGATGGATCACCGCCTCGATGCCGGCCCGCTGCTGGTAGCGACCTGTTAAGAGTCCCGCCCGTGTGGGCGAGCACACAGTCCCCGAAGAATGAAAATCCGTCAGACGCATTCCCTCCTCGGCAAGTCGGTCGATCTCGGGCGTTTCAAAATAGGGATTGCCGAAACAACTGACTCCGGCGTAACCCATGTCATCGACCATGATGACGATGAAATTGGGATGCTCTGATTCACTCCTAGCCGGCGCCGATGATGCGACCGCAATCATCAAACACACAATCAATCCGAATCCGATCGACAGTCGACGCGGCACATTCATAACTCGAATCTCAAAGGGGTCGCTGGAGTTCGGCGGCGGGATTGGCTTATGAACGCAGCCCTGACAATCTCTCGGATATCATTACATGCAAGAATATCTTTGATTGAGCCCGGCCATGCAATTGATGCCCGGACATGCCGTTGATGCCCGGCGCAGACAGCAAATCTGTATTCTTGACCGGCTATCGGAAATCCTCGCAAACCGTTCAGATGATTCATTCATAAGGCTTACGGCATGACTTCGCACCCGGAGGACGCCGCCGCATCCCTCGCCCCTTCCCCGCCACGAAGGTTCTCTCTGCCAAGAAAGTTCGCAGCGTGGGGCGTTCACGTGTTTACCGCCTTCGGTGCTGTCTGTTGTCTGCTTTCGATCGATGCCGGAATCGAGAACCATTGGCGCGAGGCGTTTGGGTGGCTGGCACTCGCGGTGTGCATCGACGCGGTGGACGGCTTCCTGGCTCGACGTGTGCGGGTCAAGGAAGTGCTGCCTCATTTCAGCGGTGATCAGCTGGACAACGTAGTCGATTATGCCAGCTACGTTCTGGTTCCAGCCTTTCTACTTCATCGCGCCGAACTCCTGCCTTCCCATTGGTCATGGTGGGGCGCGTCTGGAATCGTAATTGCCTCGGCGTACCAGTTTTGCCAGGACAACGCCAAGACGCCCGACCACTATTTCAAGGGTTTCCCTTCCTACTGGAATGTAACGGTCCTGTACCTACTGGCATTGAACCTCAGCCCGGTTACCAATCTCGCGATCATCATCCTGCTGATCGTCCTGGTCTTCGTGCCGTTTAAGTACGTTTATCCGTCGCGCACGGTACGATTTCGAAAACTGACGCTCACACTCGCGACGCTGTGGGGTGTCGCGCTGGTTGCCACCATGTGGCAACTTCCTGATCCGCCGCGGCAACTCGTCCTCGGGTCAATGCTATTCGTTGCGTACTATTTTGGCGTCAGTTTATACCTTGCCGTCGAGCGATCACGACAAGGTTCATGACGTTTGTGATTCTGTGACTGTTTCGTTCAATGATCGCGGTGAGTCTCGCCGCCGCGTCGCCCGCGAGACGATCCAGATGGTCATCAAGCCCACCAGCATGGCGAATGTTCGAAAAGGAAACTCACTTCCCCCCGGGCCTACCCACGGATAGGGAATGAACGCCGGCAAATTGACCAGCGGCTCGCCTCCACCCAGCCGCAGCACGAGACCAACGGCCGCGCCAGCCACAGCGCCGCTGCGGTTCGCCCCCGAGTAAAACAAGACCATCACCAATTGAGGAAAAAGGATCACGTAGACCAGATCCGCGCAAAGGTACCACAGCACATAAACGCTCTGAACTGAAAGGGCCAAGCAGGTCGCCGCCGCACCAATCACAAGGACGGACCCGCGGACGACAAAACGCAATTCACGATCCGAGCCCGACGGCCGAAGCAAGGGGCGATAAACATTCCAGGCGAACATCGAAGAGGCGGACAGAATGGACGAATCGACCGACGACATCACTGCCGCCGCGACGGCTCCCAATCCGATGGTCGCGACCACCGGCGGTGTCAGATAGCGCAACACATACGGCAGAATCAAAGCGGGTTGGCCGGAAGGATCCACGTCGGTCGGTGTCCAGTCAGCCACCGCGCCGATCGCACCGAGAATCACCGCGGGTATCGCCATCAGCAGGCAACCCGCCGCTCCGATCAAGGACAATCGCACCGCAGTCCTCTCGTCGCGAGAAGCCAGCACACGCTGGAAATAAACTTGCCAGGGAATGCCGCCGAGAATCAGCAGCAAGGCCATGTCACCCCACTGCCAGACGGCCGTACCCTGTGGAAATGCCGGCATCTTCGCAACGTAACTCGTCAGCACCACTTCAGCACCGCCGACACGCGACAGCGCGAATGGCAGCGCGATGCACAGTCCAAATATGAGAAAGATCAATTGCACGATGTCGGTGTAGGCAACCGATCGCAACCCGCCAACCATGGTGTATCCAACCGCAACGGCCGCCGAAAACAGAATGGACGTCGAAATGTCGAAGCCGAGAACTGTCGAGAAGGTGGTTCCAAGTGCGACCAGGATTGCGGCGCTCCAAAACACTTCGCCTACCAGCGCCGGCAAGAACAATCCGGCGGCGATCCGTTTGCCATAACGGAGCTCGAACGGATCGAGCAACGTTGTGAAGCGATGCCGGCGCATACGGCCGGCGAAAAAAATCCCGCCCACCGCCATGCTGAGTGCATAGCCCCACGGTGCCATTGCCCAAACCAATCCGCGCTGTGAATCGTAAACCGCCTCAGCAGTTCCATTGATGTAACCGCCGCCGACCCAGGTGGCGATCATCGTGAAGGCACCGATCCATAACGGTAACCCTCGACCGGCCAGCAGCAGACCGGAAGATGTCGCATCTTCACCCCTCCGGCCAGCGAAAACGCCGACCAGAAAGATCAAGAGATAGAAGACCAGGATGCTAACGAGTTGCCAGCCCAATTCGTTTCCTCCCGCATGCGGCTCGGGCCCACGTGCAGTCTCAATGTGCTCGTCCGTTCCCACTGGAGATATGAAAAGTGATGCACGCCGCTGCGGACGCGGCACGCAAGAATTCTGACGTAGTTTACCGTCTACTCGTCAGCCAACGGCGGGCGGCCGCGTCCATCTTGTATCATGCGCCGTAAGCCGTGGTCGGGATTCAACCATCGCATCATGTAACTTGAGCGTGACGTTGCGGTGCGACACTTTGAGCGTTCGTCCACGCTGATTAGCACTTTGCCGCCAGGTGCCGAGCATTACGGCTGCGAGATTTCCCAATGACAAAACATTTTAGATTGTGCGTCGTCTGGCTGGGTCTCTCTGGCGTCATTGCCGACGCCGGCGACTGGCCGCGCTTCCGCGGACCCTCCGGGTCGGGTGTGGCTGAGGATTCCGATTCGCTACCGAGCGAGTGGTCGCCGGCTGAGAA
>JAHELS010000341.1 GCA_024644085.1 Rhodopirellula sp. | reverse complement strand
GGGCACTCGCAAACGCCGCACGGCGCCGCAGCCAAAGATAATCAGAATGTCGAAGCTTTCCTCTGGAATCATTTCTTTGGCGGCGACTCCTTGCTGAAGCCTCCGACGTCGAGCCACGAAGTCGACCAGAACAAGCTAAGTGTCAGTGTGCGTTTCGATGAGGGCCCTCAGCCGATAAGCGGACGCATATGGTGGATCTATGACCGCGCTCCGGCAGGTTCCGCCCCGTTCCTTCACGTGCAGATCCCCGAAGACCAATGGATGGATATGGAACGCGACGCAAAAACCGGCGCATGGACTGCAACCCTGCCGCTGAAGGATGGGTTTTCCCGAATCGATTTCTTCAGTAATCACGGGCACATGACCAACGGCTATAAGCAGTATCTCTCGAGTCCTTATACGCGAGTGGAACTTGGCCCGTCTCCGCATTGATGGCTTAGGCGACGCAAATGGGATTGTGCGCAACACGCGAACGTTGAAACCTAGAAACTCAAAGTACTATCAGCTGTCCTTCGGGAAACGGCCTGTCGTCGAACTTTATGACAGCCAGGCCAAGAGCCACATTCGCGACGACCGGACGAATAACGTGCAATCCGGGAAAGTTTGCAGAAACTTCGTCTGGAATTCGTCGCGGGCGTACTTGGAAGCAGCAGGACCGCAGAGAGCCGCTGCATCGCAAACTTCAGAAATCCAGGCTTTACGGTAACGCTGACCCCACAAATTCAAGTCACTCCAAATAGGCATCCATGATGACTAGTCTGCGAGACAGAAAGACAATCCTGTTTCCGTCTGTTGCGACAGTGGTATTGGTCCTCGTGCTTCTTTGTGGCCAAACCTCAGCTGATCAAAACGGGAACCAAGCTATCGAGCTTGGGCCCGGTTCCGCACATCCGGGAGCCACTGGCGAGGTCAGACTGGAACTTCAAGAGTTCTTCCTGGAAGGTGATCCACACGCCTGTGGGATCATCTGGGACCTTGCGGTTGATGAGAAGAAGGGAGAACTCTTTGTGCTCTGCGAACCCAAGCGAGTCGGAGGCGTGGGGGAAGTGCGCGTCTTTAACCGGAGCGGAGCGTATCAGAGAACCATCATGCCGCTTAATCCCACGCTGCCACATTCAAGCGTGCAGGATATCACCAAGGAGGTTGTTCGAGAGGACGGTACCGAACTGATTGTTCCCAAGTTCGATCTGAGCTGGGGCGAACCCTCGTTTTATGGCTCATTCTGGGATTCTCATAAGAAGATAGCGCTGGCGCCCGATGGTCACCTGGTTATTTCGGATCTCTACCGGGGCAAACTCATGAGAATGGGAACCGATGGCAGCCTGCCCGAAGAAGGCTGGAACACAGGTTTTGCGGTTCATGTGACTGGAACACGAGGCAGTGCGATACAAAACTACCTGCCCTTCGACTCCCTGCGCTATCCCTATTTTCATTTTGGTCCTGATGGCTCGATGTATGTTTCGGGAGGACAAAGTTCCTTCGAGTCGAGGTACCACCACTACAACCTGGAAGGAGGGGTGAACAGGGCACGCTACCATTTCCCAATCGAGGGAGACCGGAGCGGTTACGTTTGGAAGCTCGGGCTGAAACCCGGCCCGGAAGCTGAGAAACAGGGAGTGATCAGCGGCTTCAAAGAAGCTAGCGGTGTTGTCGTGGATGGCGAGCATTTGATCGTTGCCGATGCGGGGAACAATCGTCTGCAAGTTTGCACCATCGACGGAAAGCAGGTTGCATCGATCACGCATTACATGGACGAGGGAAAGAAGCAGCCGATCCTGGATCCGACCGCGCTGGCCATCGATCGCGACAAATGTCTCTATCTGCTGATCGGTTTCCAGAAGCGGCCCAAAGATCTAAAAACGGAAGGCAGCATCAGGTTTGTACAGGACGCATTGCACAAGTCTGCCTTTGAAGAGATTCCACCTCCGCGAAAAGTGATCAAGTTGAGAAACTGGAAGGCGCCGGAGTTGCTGGCCAAATCTGCCCCCGTGCATACGTATGTGATGCAGATTGCGGTCGATGCCGGTGTGTCGCCGCCCTTGGTCTGGGTGGCCAACGGTAACGGGCCGGGAAGTCTTCAGCAATTGTCGGGGGAAGACCTTTCTTTGAAGGCGCAATGGCAGGATGACAGCAGCACACTGTCCAACCCGCGACAAGATAGCGGCATGCCTATCCTGAATATCGATCCGAAAACGGGGCATGTCTATGTGGAAGACGATGCCAGATACCGCCACAAGAAGTTTGGCACCGTGTATCGCCTGGACCAACAGGGAAGCATCCTGAAGACGTGGGATCCCTACTTCATTGACATCGAAGAGAGCGGGCTGCTCTCGCCGTGGGGCGCCACCAATCTCGAGCGAGGATTCCCACATCCGGAGGAACCTCTGTTTCTGGATTCGATATTCGGAAAGGATGGCAGGGTTTACCGATGGAGGCTCGGAGAGGAAGGCATCAGCATTTTGCGCTTTGACCGCGATGGAGATCCCGTCCCATTCGCATCCACGGGCAAGCATGAACTGCTTGTGGATGCGGCTCCCGTCAAAGGCAGGTTCTACCAGAAAGCACATCTCAGGAAGCAATTAACGTGCTGGTTTGATGTCTACTCCGGGATGGATGTGGATCGTGAGGGCAATATCTACTACATGAACAAGCTGGATCGGTACAGGGAATTGGGGATGATGTTGCCGAACTATGCCTTGCACCGGCAACTCGACGTCTATGATTCCACCGGCAAACTAAAGCAGAAGGCACTGCTGGAACTTACCAGTGTGAAGGGTATTCAGGTAGACAAGGAGGGTTACCTGTACGTCGTCCACATTCCCGCCAACGGCAGACCTTTCGAAGAACGTGTCGACCGAGCCAATGCCAAAGCGCCCAAGCGATTCCCGATGAGGTCTTTTGCGCTGTCGAAGTTTGCGCCCACCGGCGGAGAACCGCTTTGGTCGCAGCCGTGGGATGGCGACCATGGAATGGGTTTCATTCCGCCGAATCCCCACTGTATTTGCAGCACGCACCGGGTAAACCAGGCGCTTGATGAGAAAGGCTACATCTACATCGCGACCAAACACAGCGTTCAGGTTGTTGATACGGAAACAGGCAAGCTTGTTGGTGACTTCGGAAGTTATGGCAACGCGGACTGCAAAGGAAAGGGCAGCGCTTATCCGCATCCCGAACTGCCCTTCGGAAGCATTTCAGGTCTGGCGGTGTGGAAGGACAAGCTTTTTGTCATGGATGTGTTGAACCGCCGCCTCGTCAAATGCAACATCACCTATGACCCGGCGTTAAAAAGCGAGGAGTAGTCTCCCAAACGTAGACATGAGCGCGTGGGTGTGTGCACTTCGGTCCGTATGAACACAGATGAAACATGAAACCCCTATCTACCATCGCCGTAGCGTTCTTCTTGCTATCGAGCATAACACTGACTAAAGAACTGCAGGGGTCCGAAACATCACCTGCTCGGCCCAACATTCTGTTTATCGTTTCTGACGATCATGGCTGGGGTGATTTGCCTTCGAATTGGGACAAGACGGAGGTGCGACTTCCGACGCTTGAAGCTTTGGCGGCTAGCGGTGTGCGGTTTCCGAATTACCACACCGTCCCGCTCTGCGGACCGTCGCGGGCTTGCATGTTTACCGGGCAATACTCGACGGAAAATGGCATGTGGCGCGGTCCCGGCCAACAACCGCTCGGATCGCCGGGCTATCGCGGAATAAAACGCGACGTGAAGATGCTCTCGGAGCATCTCGCGGAAGCCGGCTACAAAACGGGAGCCTTCGGCAAATGGCACATGGGCGCGCTTGAGGGAGAAGTTCCGAACGACCGGGGGTTCGACGAGTTTCGTGGCTTTCTAGCAGGGGCTCATTCTTATTGGATCACTCCAGCAAGGTCCAAGTTCATGCACAATCGCCAACCCGATCGCACCTCCAAAGGGCACGCGACGGAGTTGTTCACCGGGTGGGCTGAAAAATTCATTCGAGAGAGCGCCGCGAAAGATGCCCCTTTCTTCTGTTACCTCGCCTACAACGCTGTGCACGGTCCGCTTCGCATCGATGAGTCGAAGCCTGCTTCCGCGCCCGAGGCGTGGGTGAAAAAGGCGCTCGACCGGGGTGTCAGTTTTGTGCGCAGCGACTACGTCGCCATTCTCGAACACATGGATCACAACATCGGCCGATTGGTCCGTTTGTTAGATGAGCTGAACGTTGCCGACAACACTCTCATCGTCTTTGTAAGCGACAATGGAGGCTGCACCATGGAAGACGGATCACTTGGCGGCAATTTCCCAGGCAACAACGGACCGCTACGAGGAGGCAAGGCGACCACGTACCAGGGCGGGCTGAACGTGCCGTTTATGATGAACTGGAAAGGCCGACTGCCCCAAGGCATGGTCTCCGATGATCGAGTGATGCATTGCGACATCTTTGCCACCTTGTTGGACGCTGCGGCGATCCCTATTCCAGAAATGAATGGCGAGAATCCAGTGCGTGGGATGTCTCTGCTGCCGCACATGGTTTCGGCCGGGAAGGAATCGATTCCTGAGCGAACGATGGTCTTTGAGCTTTGGGGCAACATCGGAGTGCGGAAGGGGGACTACAAACTATGGAGCCAAGTCAGCAGGGACCACTCCCCCGATTGGGACGCCCTTGTCGCCGAATTGGAACACACCGATCTGGCTCTCTTTGATCTTGGCAAAGACATTGCCGAAGAGAATGATCTGAGAACCGAGCTCCCCGAGGTTTATGCCTCGCTGAAGTCGGAGCTGATCGATCACCTTTCCAATGTCAACGGGGAATATCCTGGAGGTGGAAGTCGCCTCGGACGCAGCGGCGACAATCGAACAACGTCAGATAGCACTGCAAAATCGACGCCGACTCGCCCCTCACGAGATCCGTTTTTCAAGAATCGCGATCGCAATGGTGACGGAGCGATCACATTGGAAGAATACATCGGCAATCCAAAAGGTCGCAACGTCCCCGCCCTGACGAGACGGTTCAAACAGTTCGATTCCAATGGCGACGGCAAGCTGAAATTGGACGAACTGAAATAGGGTTCGTGATGGTTGGGAATGATACCTCCGCG
>JAHELS010000340.1 GCA_024644085.1 Rhodopirellula sp. | reverse complement strand
GCGACGACCGCCACCATCGCGGCGCGCAGTCGACGTTTGCTGTTAAAAACCATGATGGTTCTTTCCTGTCAAAGAGGTAAACATTGGAGTACTCGGTGGAAACGTTGTTGGTATCGACGAACTTTGAATCAACGGGCGATATGCTGCTTTAACCAAGCCTTTGCGTCGTCGAGTCTGGTGTGGTCGACGGACTGAACTTTGAAGTTGGATGTTTTGTCTTGCCACATCGCCATCGCTTTCGGCCCGTCACGATCATGCAATTCGAACAAGACACAAACGCGTCCGTGTCGTCTGACCTGATCGTCAACGGCGACTGCCACGAAGCCGCGAGACTCAAGATCGATGTTTTCCACGACCTTGATGTGAAGCACTTGGCCTGAGGAAATGATTTCGACGATGGCGCTGGAGTTGGGGTTGCCTGTTGCGTCGAGATCGTTGCCATCGGTTGGGATGAAGCTAACCATGGATGCTCATGTATGATTGAATGTGGGGATTGATTCATTTCGCTCGCTGGGATCCGCGAATCGTTTCCAGCAGGTGCGAAGGTGGATCTCCTTTGAAGGCAAAACCCGCCACGCCGGAGTCGAGTGCTGCGCTGCGGTCTTGTTCATGAACACTGAGGGCGATAATCAATGGAGGCTCATCGAACAGTTCAAGGAGTGTTTGCAAGGTTTCGATCCGTTTTCCAAGTACGTCCCAATCGAGGATCACCAGATCTGGCCGCTGCGACTTGACGCTCAGCAGCAAGTCCGCGATGTCCGCGACTTCGCCGGCAAGTTCCAAGTCCGATTGCGCGGCAATCAGCATCCCGATCGCCGCTCGTGTCGAGCTTTCCTCCGAGGCGACAACAATCCGCATTCCACCGTTTCCTACACACAGAATCGTGCCGGGCGGATCTCTAACAATCCGCTCGATGCTGTTTTAGGATACGAGAGTGCGGTTGCAATCCGACAATCGGACCGTTTCAACGAGCTACAGATGTACTATCTCTCCCGCGCGATGACGTACTGACGGATAGCGCACTGGCGATCGCAAGTTTTGCCAAATAGAATTTTCGCATGCGTTCGCGATAATCATCTCACGGGTAACAGATGCTCGCCACTTGCCAACTCATCCTCAGCGATTTCAGACGCACGTGGACAGGCTTGCTGGGCTGTGAGATCGCGTTCAAGGTTCTTGGTTTGGCACTGCTCGGACCTGTCATCGCTTGGACTGTTTTGCAGTTGATCGCGCTGAGCGGCCAGGCCGCGATCAGCAATGTTGAAATTGCTGATTTTCTGTTGTCCCCGCTGGGGTGGCTGACATTGGTGATCTTCATCGGCCTTGGTTGGGCCCTGGTCTTCCTAGGTCATGCGGCGCTGCTTCACGTCCAAATTGGACGGCTCAGCAATAAACCGCAGTCGCCGACGCAAGCCACCATCGCCACTTTTCGACGCGCGCCTGTCATCATCGAGTTGGCGATCGTGTTTGTTGTTGTGTCTCTCATGGTTGCATCGCCATTCTTGGTGACAGCCTTGATCATCTATCGCTGGCTGCTCTCCGAGTTTGACATCAATTACTACTTGTCTGAGCAACCGCCCGAGTTCTTGTGGGCGCTGACGCTGGCGGGGATTCTAGCCGTCGGCCTTGCCATCGTTTGGGCATTCGTTTACTCGCGAACTCTGTTTGCCTTGCCCGAATGCGTTTTGAATCTGCGGCGGCCAATCGCATCGCTCAGCCGCAGTTTTCAGATGACGGGCAATCACACGTGGATCGTGTTCAAATGGTTGGTCGGATGGCTCGTTGTCTGTTCACTTGTGTCTGCGCTTGTAACGGTCGTTGTGCAAGTCGTGGAATATCTATCAATGCAGGCGGCAGGAGACTCTTTCCCGGCGGTCGCACTCGTGATCGGGTTGTTGTTGACGTTGAATCTCGTCGCCGGTGTGTTGACGACGATCTTCGGCAACGTATCACAGTCACTGTTGATTGGACGCTTGTATTGGTCAGAACTCACCAAAGCAGCGCCACTTTATCCCGCGAACGACCCCCAGTCGGTCGACAAATCGTGTCCTGATTTGCCGGGGTTAGCCATTTCGATCGCGGACCACCAGCCGGATCAGCAGAGTTCAAAACCGACTTGGTTCACGACCAAGCGAATCGTTGCAGCGTCCATTTCGCTGGTCGCGGTCTCATCGCTGGGGTTTTGTCTGCTTGTATTGAGCACTGTGAAATATGAAGACGACGTGCAAGTCACGGCACATCGAGGAAGCTCGAAAGACGCGCCCGAGAATACGCTCGCCGCTATCGGTCAGGCCATCACCGACGGCGCCGATTACGCCGAAATCGATGTGCAAGAAACGTCCGATGGCGTCGTGATCGTCATGCACGACGCGGATTTGATGCGAATTGCCGGGCAGCAGCGAGGCATCTGGGATACGCCACTGGCAGACCTGAAAAAGATCGATGCGGGAAGCTGGTTTGACACATCGTTTGCCGACCAGCGAGTTCCCACACTGCAGGAAGTCCTCGATCTTTGCCGAGGAAAAATCAAGCTCAATATCGAACTTAAGTTTAACGGCCACGACCAGCATCTCGTCACGCGTACATTGGACGTGGTGACGCAGAACCATTTCGCTACGCAATGCGTGATCAGTTCGCTGAAACAGGACGCTCTACCCGAAGTCCGCGCGATCCAGCCTGGAATCAAAGTCGGTGCGATCGTGGGTGCCGCAATCGGCAATCTTGGTAGAGTCGACGCAGATTTCATCAGCATCAACGTGGAACACGTCGGCCGCAAGCTCATTGACGACTTGCATCAGCAGGGAAAAGAGATCCATGTTTGGACCGTCAACGACGTGCAAACGATGTCCGACATGATCGACTTGGGTGTCGACAATATTCTTACCGACGAGCCCGCGAAACTGAACCGATTGCTGGAGGAACGCCGACGATTGAGCGAGCCCCAACGAATGCTGTTGGCGTTTCGCAAGCTGATCGAATACTAAGGACGATCGATCAGCCCAAGATCGGCGCGTACTCGGTCACCAACGTTCTCGGTCGCACCTACGTCTCGGCGGAGCGAGACGGCGACTTTCCCGCACAAGGGCATCGCGACGCGATCGTCAGGGGATCAACCCACGTTCCACAGCGATCGCGGCTACCTCGGCGCGGTTGGACGCCTCCAACTTTTTTATCAGCTGGCTGACATGATGCCGCACCGTGAATGGACTGCGGTGCAACTGCCTGGCGATTTCCTTGTTGCTCATTCCTTTGACCAGTAGCGCGAGCACTTCGAGTTCCCGATCCGTGAGCTCGATCGACGTGTCGCTCGAACCGTCCAGCAGGTCGTTGGCGGCTTCCGCCGATATGGTCGTATGGCCTGCTTTTGCAGCGCGAATGGCGCCCGCCAGTTCCTCTTTGCTCGCATCCTTCAACACGTAGCCGACCGCACCGGCTTGGATCGCGCGACGAACAAGGTCGGGATCATGGAAACTTGTCAGGATCAAGACCTGAACCGAGGGACATGCCTGCTTGATCGCCGCGGTAGTCTCGATTCCATCGAAGCCTTTCATTTTCATGTCGACCAAGACGACATCGGGCTTGAACTGCTGGCACATTTGCACGGCATCTTCGCCACGCCGCGCGTCGCCGACTAATTCCAGATCGTCGAATGCCATTAACACGAATCGAATCCCGCCGCGCATGATCTCATGATCGTCGACCGAGGCAACACGGATGGTCGTGAGTTCAGTTGTCATCATCGTCTCTGTTGCTTGATTGGCCATTCCATTTCACCGCGATGATGGTGCCGGCCTGTGGCGCGGAGTGCAGTTCGACGTGGCCTCCAATCGCCGTGATCCGCTCACGCATGATTTGCAATCCCATCCCCACGCCGTTGCTGGCGACGTCAAATCCACGCCCGTTGTCGCGTATTGTAAGTGTCGCATACAAGTCGTTGCAAACCAAGCGAATCTCGACTTCCGTAGCTTGAGCGTGTCGCGATACGTTATTCAGGGACTCCTGAGCGACCCTGTAGAGGGCAATCTTTACGTCCTCGGGAAAGTGCATGTGGCCATCGACCTCCAGTTCAACGGGCACTCGTGTCGTACCGGTTGTGGAGTCGGCCAACTGCTGAAGTAGCGTGCCGAGATCTTTTTCCAACAAAGTCGCCGGATGAAGTTCCAGCAACAATGTCCGCATCTCTGCCAACGCGCCCTTGGTAAGCTGTTTCAAATCCTCCAATCCACGCATGGCTTCCTCGGGTTTGCGTCGCCACACTTCCGGCAGCGCGTCGGCAATGGCTGCGGTAGAAAACAGCGTCTGCGTCACACTATCGTGCAACTCTCCCGCGATTCGGTTGCGTTCGTCCGCCACGGCCGTGCGGAGGTCGGATTCCTTCCGAGCAAGTTTCGACGAAAGTTGCGACGTCTGCACCACGTCGCCTGCCAAGTCGTAGCTGGTCAGGGCAACCAGGGCCAGAAATCCGTAGGTCGATAGGTAGGGAGCATCAAGACGGCCGGTGTCGACAAGAAATGCGTGAGTCCCAAAGCACAGCATGAACAAGAACGCCGCTGCCCCAAAAATGATCGCGCGTCTGCGCTTCCCGCGCAGCGACAACTGGTAACAACCGTCCGCCACCACACCGAGAACCGCGACAAGTCCCAGCTCGGTGAGCAGCCGCCATGGATTGTCTTTTCCAATCGCGAGCCAAATGCGTTCACCCCAAGGCAGCACTATTTCGCGCAAACCGGTCAGTTCGGTGTACAGATAGCTCGCAGGCGAAAAGAGGTTGATTACCAATGCAGCTAGAAAGACAGACACAATCGCCGCCGTAACGTACTTTCCGACCCTACTAACACGAGCGTACGATGCGATAAAACATATGGTCGCGATGCACCAACATCCCGAGGTCGCTACGTACCAGCGCAGCGCAGTTGACATCAAATCGATGGAGTCCGCGTGATAAATCGCTGCTTCCGCGACAGCATTGGCACCTGCGGCGGCCGCAGTGAGTGCAAACAGTAAGTGAGTGATTTCGCGATGCGCGCGATACCAGATCAGCCAATGGATCAAGGCAATCGTAAGAAACACCGCAAACGCCATGTACTGCGCGATTTCCAAGTA
>JAHELS010000339.1 GCA_024644085.1 Rhodopirellula sp. | reverse complement strand
TAACAACTGTCGCTTACTTCAGTTTCTTAACGGCGGCCGGCAGGCCGGGATCCACTAGACCGCTGCACGAGTATCCATTCGTGGCATACTCGTTCACCGCTTCTTGCAGTTCACGGACATTGGCATCCCAGTACTTTCCGTGGGTCCTCACAGGAGGCGGACTAAGGGGACGTACGATCCGAAAGCCAATCTGACGCTGCGTGTTCGAGGCGAGCCAGTGCGGATCAGTGGGCAGCATAGAATCCAGTTCCTGCCAGTCTTTGGACGACCCGATTCGGGCTGTACAGCGGCAATCGACGTGCGCCGACGCCCACGATCCACCACGAACTGTCAGAGCATGCAACCGAGTCGGCCAATGAACCGGCTCCCTGCCCGCTGCGACCTCGATCCTTAGCCCGACGTGTTTCTCGCTGAATTGATCCAGAACCCATTCGCCTACGTTTCCATGCATATCATGTATTCCCCACCTATTTGGCTTTTTGAGGCCGACGGGGTGAGTGTCGTTGGCTGAGTTGTCGCTATACCAGGCGAAGTCGCCCAATTGCTCCGTGTCGTCACCGAAGTAATACGACTTGGTTGACCCGGCGCGGCAGGCATACTCCCATTCGACTCCGGATGGCAACCGATAGAAGTCACTGGTAAGCTTGCTCAGCCATTTCGTGTATTGCCTTGCCGCGTACTGCGTCATTGCGGCCGCCGGATGCTTGGGCCAGTCTTCTTTGGCAGCCAGCTCGGGATAATACGGACGAGCGTCATAGAGTACGGACGGAATCGTCACAGCATCTTTCTGGTTCTCGCTGGTCACCTTGCGAATGCCGAGTCGTTCAAAACGTTTGAACGAATCCAGCACTCCGCAGTATTGGTGGTATTCAGCCCAAGTAACTTCGTATCGGCCAATCCAGTACGGCTCGACGGTCACTTTGATCGGGAGGGGCCACGTGGGGTTTTCCGGATCGTCTTGTGGTTTCACGCTGAAGGTGCCGCCAGGTACTGGGACCATCTCGAAGAAAATGTCGGTCCCGGGAATCGTAGTTCGATAGGGAACCATGTACCCACGTTCCGTCTTCACGAAGGGGCCCTGTTTGGGCTTCGTCTCGGACATGCCGATGCTCTTTACAGAACGCGCATTGGGAGCGTCGTCCGGATTCCTCGTTGAGGGAGAATCGACTTGTGGGGTGTTCCAAATCCGAATTAGTCCGTCCTTGGATCCAGTAATCAGACGGTCGTCGGATGTGAAGTGAAGAGCCAACACGTGGCTCTGATGGGGAATCACCATTGACGACCCGCCCGGAGGCTGTGCAATCAAGTCCCATAGTCGCACGGTCTTGTTGCCATGGGACGTCGCGGCCCAGCGGCCGTTGGGACTGATTGCGGCGCCAAGGATGTCATCCTGGGCGCCTCCCAACTGAATCGGCTTCGCGCCATCGGGCTTCGACTTCAAATCCCAGAGCCGGACGGTCGAGTCGCCGCCGCCCGTGACGACCCAACGGCTGTCTGGGCTGAATGCAACCGCACTCATACCTCGTTCGTGTCCGGTTAAAGCCAATGACGATGCAGCAGGGTCCTTTGCATTCAAATCCCAAACGCGAAGTGACTTGTCCCAACCGCCCGTCGCGACCCAGCGACCGTCCGGGCTGAAAGCAACTCGGTTCACCATGCTCTTGCTGTGGCCGTTTAGAGTAACGGGCGACGCGGCAGGATCGTCGGCCTGCAGATTCCACAGCCGTGCGACACCATCCCCGCTACCGGTCACCGCCCATTTGCCGTTTGGGCTGATTGCGATCCAAGGGAGCTCGGAGCTTCCTTCGTAGTTCCAGTGCCTGGAATCGCGACGTTCAAGGAGCTTCGCCGATTTGGTCGGGTCTTCGGCTGCGAGGTCCCACAAATGCGCGGTCATTCGAATATCGCCTGTAATGACCCACCGACCGTTGGGACTTATCCTCACGACATTAAGCGGCCACGGAGACTCTTCTTCTTGACTGTCGAAACTCGGCCCTGAACCGGCCAGACCGGCATTCAGCACCACGATCGGCTCTTGCGCGTCTAGGCTCCAAATGCGAGTGTCCAGGTTCCAAATGCGAGCCGTGCCATCGTAACTGCCGGTCACGGCGCGTTTCCCGTCCGCACTGATCGCGACAGACGAGATCTTCCGTTCATGTCCCCTCAAGACCAATACCGCTTCTCGTCGGTTTGACTTCAGATCCCAGAGACGCGCGGTTTGGTCGGCACTTCCCGTCAGCAGCCACCGACCGTCGGGAGTCTGCGCGAAGGATGAAATGACTCCAGTGTGACCGATCAGGGAATGGGACGGTATTCGCTGAATCGCCGGTCCCTGCCCGGTCTTCTCGTCCGTCTCCCTCTCACTGCGCCGCTCCTCTTCCTCGTCGGGCGCGAAGCGCTCGGTGCGCTTATCGATCTGTTTCTTGGCAGCAGCTGAAAAGTCCGGCGTGGGTTTCGAGGCAATGGCGACTGGGGCGTCGGCAATATCGAGCTTCTTGGAAGGACGGATTGGGATGTCGGATAGTTCCTTTGGTCGCTCACTAGAGATTCGAATGACTACCGTGTCCTTCACGTAGTTGATGGGCTTGCTTGCATTGGGATCGAGCAATAAGTCCACTCGCTTCATCGTCTGTCTGCCGCCCGGCACGGTCTCCTTGAAGAGTCCTCCCTTCAACTGGAAGATGTCGTCACGATCGCGGCTATTCTGGTAGACGACCTGGTAATAGAACGAAACCTCTCTTGCTTCGCGGGTTGGGTTCTTCACAGTGATCTCAGCCTGTTCTTTCGTGAAGCCTCCGGAAACTTCGCAGCCATTGACCATAGCGGTGGCGGAGATCTTCTTTACGGAAACCCCTTGAGTTTTCCACGCTGCAGCTCTCTCGCCGTCTTTGACAACGACAACTTCGCCGGATAGCCGTTCCACCTTGAAGACGATCTTCTCACCACGACGAATTCGGAAACTGTCCGTCTCGAAGTTCAAATCGCCGTGGTGAACGATGAGCTTGTGCTGACCGGCGCGGATCGTGAGGGGCTTGCCATCGTCTTCCATTGTGATGGTTTGGTCGTTGATGGTTACTTTCAGCAATGGATCATTGACTTCGACCCGCACAACGCCGTTGTCGGTTACGATGTAGTAAACAACAGCAGCGACCAACGCCAGGAAAAGGCTGACGGTAGCAACAGCCGTATAGAATCTTCGTGAATTGACGTTTTGCTGTGATGCGGTGCGCGACACGACAAATGACACATCATCGGTGACGTCCACATCAGCTGACGGCATGTCGAGACTGGTCCTGCACGCCTCAGCAACTGCAACCAAGTCCGAATCCGCTGTAAAGCGCTGTAGCTCGCCAGCGACGTCCACCGCCGCTTGCGGCCGATCCTCTGGATTCTTTGCGAGCATTTTCAGCAACAGCGCGCGAAGTTCTTCAGGTACATCGTCTCTGAGCGTTGCAATGTCCAGGGGCGGCTTCTGCAACACCGCTTCAATGCGTTCCGGCGTACTTTCTGATCGATCTCCACACGGCGTTCGCCCGGTGAGCAACTGAAAAAGAGTGGCGCCCAGCGCGTATACATCCGCTTTGCCGTCAACCTGCGGACTTGCCGTAATCTGTTCTGGAGCCATGTAGTCCAGAGTGCCCATGATCTGCCCGACCGAAGTCAAACGGTCAGTGACGACGACATTGGCGGTCGATTCAAGTTCCGTGTTATTCAGGCCGGCCAGACCGAGATCGAGCAGCTTCACGCTTCCATCAAGCGCGAGCATGATGTTGGACGGCTTGACATCACGATGAACGAGCCCGTTGTCGTGTGCATGCTGAAGACCGATCGCCGCCTGGCGCACAATTTCACACGCATCGGCCACATTAAGTGGTCCCCGGTCATGGATAATGCGAGCCAGGTCAGCGCCCTGGACCAGTTCCATGACGAGGAAGTGCTGGCCGTCGACGGTGCCGGCGTCGGACGCGCTAACGACGTTGGGGTGATTGACTTTTCCGACGGCCCGCATTTCCTGTCGGAATCGGCTCACAGATTGTCTGGAGCGAAGTTTGTCTGCCGGAAGGATCTTGAGCGCGACGTGCTTCGCCAAATGAACATGGAACGCCTGATAAACAGTGCCCATCCCCCCTTCGCCAATCTTCCTGACAAGGCGGTAATCGCGAAGCCGCTTGCCCGTTTCGGGATGCTCGTCGGCGTCGGGCGGGGCAATCGTATCGGCTTGCCCGAGCCGGGCAGTGTTCCGCAGTTGCTCAAACTCTGGCTCTTGGAGCAGGCTTTCGGTGCGGACCCCTTCGCGAAGTGTTCTCAACACATCGCCCTGTTCGCTCTCAAGCGTACAGAGAACACGGTCGCAGTTTGGACACTCAACGACATGTTTGGAAATCTGATCCGACTCCGCGTCGCTGACTGATCCTTCAAGGAAATCGCGAAGACAATCTTTGGTTGGGCAACTCAATTGCACGATGTCTGCTCCAGCATTCGTTTATTCAAGGTGGTGCTCCCCACTACTAGATCAACACAGCAGCGCAACACGCACCGATTTTCGCTGGCGGGGAAACTGCCTGAAGAGCGTCGTAAAGCCTTGCGACAGAGTCGTTTAGCTCAGATCTCAGGAGAAATCTTCCAGATCGCGTCGCAGTCGCTTGGTGACCCGGTATTTCGCCTGGCGAACCGCAGCGGGATTCATCCCAAAGCGCTCTGCGACCTCGACGGCCGGGTGCCCCTCCATGGCGACCATCCAGAAGCACTGCCACGTGCGATCGTCGAACTCCGTTCGAGCCGAATCGAGGATCGTCTGAATGGTTGACGGCTGAGTCGAAGACGTTGCTGCGGACAGAGATTCTTCGTCGATCGCGTCAGGCTCTTCTAGAAGCCGAAGTTGAATGGACGTGCCACCTTGAGAACGAGGGCCACGAAGCGTTCGCGTAAGATGATTGCGAATCAGATTTCGTGTGATGGTGAAGAGCCAACCTCGAAAACTGCCTTTGCCGCTGCTTTCTGAAAAGGTGGCTATCGATCTGCTTACTGCGTGAAACACCTGTTGAGAAACGTCCCGAGCATCTGCTGACTGAAGATCGCATCTTCGGCACCAAACATAAATCAA